>NZ_FXBB01000003.1 GCF_900177735.1 Dethiosulfovibrio salsuginis
AGATGCTCTACGATTTTATCCGGTTCATGGGGAAGCTGAAGGCCACTTCCTTTATGGCCCTTCTGAGCCCCTTTACTCTTGTCGCTTTTCTTCCGGGAGCTGGTCGGCTTGGGCTTTTTATAGCCGTCGCTGGAAGGAGGCTTAGAGCTGGTCTGGCTGTTTTGTTTCAGGATGGCTTCGAGTTCTGCCATACGGGCTTCCAGTCTCTCAAGAGTCTCGCTTAGGGTCTTAATTATCGCCTTGAGCATCTGGGTGTCCTCGAAGAGCTCTTCATAGGTGGGCTTCTGAAACATGAATAGGACTCCTTTCAGATTTATTCTGATGCCATGATAGCACGTTGCAAGAGACTAAGAAACTGCTGGTTTAGGAGCTAAATTCGCAGGGGACTGAATAGTTACAATAAAGCAAATATGCCTAGAGCTCTCGATGGTCAAATTCTCTTCCTGACTTGGGGGTGCGAATAGTTACAAAAAAAGGACCCCGAAAAGGGGTCCTTTTTACGCAAAGATCTCGACTTGCCTTCTCTAGCTTGCGGGCTTCGCCTCCGCAGGGGCAGCAGGAGCCTGGTTCTCGAGGATCATGAGCTTGTCCTCAAGGGCTTTCTGACGCTCCTCGTGAGCTCTGATGCTGGCGATAGCCTCGTTGAGCTCGGCCTGCTTCATCTCGAGAGCCTGCTTCAGAGCCTCGACCTCTTCTACGTTTTTCTCCGAGAGACCCTCGAAGTTCTTGAGCTTCTCTACAAGCTCCTCTACCTTGGCTTTCGCCTCGGTGAGGGCTGCTTCTTTCTCCTCCATGGACTTCTCGAAGTCCGCCTTCATGGACTCGGAGGAGGCTTTAAGCTCCTCAAGCTCTTTCTGGACGGTCTCGAAAAGGCCGGATTTCTCGGAGAGATCCTTCGCCTTGGCGGTAGAATCTTCCTTGACGGCATTGAGCTCCTCGGTCACAGAGGAAAGGGCCTCGGACTTTTCGTTGAGTGAGGCCTCAAGCTCTGCCACTTTAGCCTCAAGGGCCTTGACCTGCTCGTCTCTTTCGGCAAGGGTCGCCTGGACGGACTCGATCTCAGCGCCTTTAGCGTTGAGGGCCTCTTTGGCCTTCTCTATCTCTTCCCTGAGGGAACCCTGGGTCTTGGAGATCTCCAGCTTAAGGTCGGAGGCCTCTTTCTCGCTTACCGCAAGGTCCGCTTTGGTCTGGGAGAGGTCGAGAGACTGGTCTTTGTACTTTCTCTCAAGCTCGGCGACCTTGGTCTCAAGGGCGAGAAGGTCTCTTCTGGAGCTCTCAAGGTCGGCGGTAAGAGCGGCGTTATCCTTCTCCTTCTTCAGCAGGTCAGCCCTGGTCTTCTCGAGGGAATCCCTGGTGATAGCCAGGGTATCCCTGGTGATGCTCAGGCTATCCTGGGTGAGCTGAAGGGTGCTCTTGACGGGACCGACGGCCTCTTCCATAACCGCAGCCGCTGCGACCATAGGTACGGAGGGAAGTGAAATAGCCCCACCTTCGCCGAGCAGGCTCTCGTAGACCCTGAGATCTCTGGCGTATTTCCTGAGCTCCGCCTTACGATCCGCCACGGTCTGACGGATGTACTCGTCGTGCCTGGCTATGACCATACGGTCGTCGCTGGCTTTCTCGTCGAAGGCCTTGAGGTCTTCCTCAAAGGTCGTAAGAGATCCCTGGATACCCTCTATGGCGACACCGGCTCCTTTGATGGCCTCGTCCATAGCGGTAACTTTGTCCGCAAGGGTGGCTTTAACGGCCTCAAGCTCTTTCTTGAGCTCCTGTACCGCAGCGGCCTGTTTGGCTCCCTCATCGGCAACCGAGCCTATACGGCTGTCCATTAAGGTCCAGACGACGTTGAAAAGGATCAGAAGCACGAGACCGACTATGGCGTACTTTCTCCAGTTTTTGGTCAGCTCTTCCTTCATGTCCTCCACGAACTTGTTGCCCTCTCCGCCGTCAGAACCACCGTTAGATCCGGAGTTACCCGTCTTGGGGCCTTTGTCCTTCTTATCTCCGTCTTGGTTAAATAGCTGAAGGCCGTTGAACCAGTTGGTGATGGAAGCCAATGGGGACTCGTCCTCCGGGGTGGCGCACTTCTTCTCCTTGGTGCAGGACTGGGCTGAATCGGCATCCCACACGTCCTCCTGAAATGCACCGCTGGACATGTCCTTAGGGGCACCGCCCTCCTGGACCTTCCCGGTCTGAATGTTCTTCTTTTCCTCGTCGAGACTATTGCGTTTGTTTTTACTCACCGAGAATTCTCCTCCTTCCGTTATTCACAAATGATCTTAGAGTAACACCTATTACAGCTTACCACCATCCCGTCGATTTTACCATTTCAGAGGGATTCGTGGGAGACAATTATGCGTTTTGGATCAAAAACCGTCCAGTTTCGATCCGAAAGGGAAAAGACCGGGTATCTCCACCGGCAACTTACCGAAAAACTCGCCTTTTGTAAGGCCACTGGACAGTGCCCTCAAGGTCTCAGGCCGATCGCCGTAACAGGCGATAACCGTTCCAGCGTCGGGATAGGCCACTACATCGTAGGGGGTTTTCATGGAGAGGAGGACCACTTTATCCCCTAAAGAGGCCAAAAGAGGCACCGCCGAACGGTACTTCAGGATGTCGTAAGTCCCGACTAAAACCCTATCGAAAGAAGCCCCTTTCTCCACAAGGTCTTCATGACCGTTTTCGTCAAAAGGTTGCAGCGAGACCTTTACACCAGATTCTCTGAGGAAACTCGCCAGGATCTCCCCTTTGGCGATTGAGACCTCAGGCCAAAGAAGCAACACCGAGCTATCGCCGATAGGCAGGGAGCCATCGCTTTTTATCAAGGTGACGCTATTAACGGCGATCTCCCTCATCAGGTCCGAGCCGTCTATCCACAGGGGACGTCCACTTTCACCGTAAAGCCCTATGGAGTTTTTCCACTTCACGATACGGTCTATGGCCCTATCCAGCACCGCCTCATCGAGCTCGCCGGAGGCCACAGCCTGAACGATACGATCGTGGACCTCTCCGTGTCTCTCCGGCGGAAAGGCGGGATCGGCACCGAGGAGTATCATGTCCACCCCTGCTTTGAGAGCCATAACCGTCGCCTCAGGGACACCCCACCGATCGGAGATAGCCTTCATCCCCATCGAGTCGGAGAGGATCACCCCGTCAAACCCCATCTCCTCCCGCAACAGTGACACCATAGCAGGGGATAGTGTGGCAGGAAGATCACCTGTCAGCTCAGGGACCACCACGTGAGCGGTCATAATAGCGGGAACCCCCGCTTCAATAGCCGCCTTGAAGGGAACGAGTTCAAGAGCCCTCAGAGAGTCCAGCGATCTGTCCAGAACGGGGAGGTCAAGGTGTGAGTCCATGTCCACGTCGCCGTGGCCCGGGAAGTGTTTAGCGGAACAGCCCAGACCGGACTCCATAAAACCCTCTATCATGGCGACGCCCATAGACGACACCAGATCGACATTATCCCCGAAGGAACGGACCCCTATGACCGGATTGTAGGGGTTGCTGTTTACGTCCACCACCGGGGCATAATCGACGTCGACACCGAGGCTTTTCATCTGGGTGCCTATGACGTAGCCCTGACGTCTGGCGAGGGATATATCCCCGGTAGCTCCTAAGGCCATGAGGCCGGGAAAATCGGAATCATCGGTCCTTATCCTGGCGACCAACCCTCCTTCCTGGTCGAGAGCCACCATTATCGGCTCGTCCAGAGGGCATCTCTTTCTAAGATCGGAGATAAGCTCTTTGACCTGAGAGGGGTTTTCGACGTTCCACCTATAGAGGATAACCCCTCCTGGCTGTATTGACTTAAGACGATCGAGGGTAGGACCGTCAAGAACAGGACCTCTGAAAGCCAGTGCCAGCACCTGTCCCGCCTTTGCCCGGACCGTCATAGACCAGGCCACCTCGCCCCAGAAAAGGGGCAGGAGTAGGACCAGGACGAGAAGTCTGACCACGATCATAGGTCGTTTCTGTCGAATATGACCGACAGACCTCCAGCTAAGGCGAGAAAGCCCGCCACCCACAGCCAGGGGCTGGTATCGGTGTAGGAGGGCAAGGTTATCTTTCCCAGGTCCCCCCAGGAAAAGATCGATAGTTTGGTAAAGGGGTAAAGCTCGGCGAACAGAATAGCTCCGACCACCATACCGGCTATTCCCGCTAAAGCGTCCACCCTTCCCTCTCCCAGGGCCCCTACCGCCGTCCCTGGACAGTATCCCAGCATGGCCCAACCTAGGCCGAAAATCACGCCGCCGACCAGGTTAGTCCCAAGGACCGTCGACTTTATCGATAAAGAGATAAGCCCCATCTGGCTCAGAAGCTGTATCCCCACCATGCCGGTACAGACCGCGGACATCATGAACTTTACTATGGTCATATCCTCCATCAGAAGGGCGCCTAGCTGACGGTCGTACCTAAGGACCTCCGATCTCTGCATCAGAAAACCGAAGATCAGCCCCGTCGCCAGGGCCATAATCGACTCAAACATACCGTCAGCTCCTTCCGTATATTATCCTGGCCATAACTACGCCTCCGACAAAGAAGGCGACCAAAGAGACTACCCCACTGACCGAAAGCTGCATCAGGCCGCTGAGGCCGTGGCCCGAGGGACATCCGTCGGCCATTCTCGCCCCAAAGGCGGCCAGTATACCGCCAAGAAAGGCGACCACCAGACGAGGCCACTGTCTCGCACCGAACTTTTCCCTCCAAAGCTCGGGGACACCGTCGATAAAGAAGGTCCCGTTCATCGTGGACGACAGAAGGGCACCTAGGAAAATGCCGACGAGAAAAAGAAACTGCCAGTCCGCTTTAAAGGAATATTTCGCGAAATACTCCAGTGTCAGAGCGCGCTCCGGGGCGACAACCCCGTAAACCGCCGCCCCCATCCTGGCGAAGGTCGTGGAAGCCCCAAAAAACTTTCCCGTCAAAAACACCGAAACAACCGAAAGCACCCCTGTAATCGCCCCTGCCAAGTAGGGGTTAAGTGCCCTTTGGCCTTTTTCAAAAGAATACATCTTCTCCTTAAACCTCCTTATACTGATTGTCGATCCACCTGATGATTGTCGGCGATTGAGACATGGATATCCCTGAAAAAGTCGCCGTTTACCCTAAAGATATCGAGCACCTCAGGGTCAAAATGCCCTGGCATAACCCGACCGTCTCCCTTTAGAATTATCCTGCTGGCCTCCTCGTGGGAGAAGGCGGGCTTGTAGCTTCTCTCCTCCCTCAGAGCATCGTAAACATCGCATAGAGAGACTATTCTCCCTTCGAGGGGAATGGCCTCCCCTGAAAGACCTTCGGGATAACCGGACCCATCCCATCTTTCGTGATGGTAGCGGCAGATATTTCTGGCCATCTCGAGCCAGGCAGAATCCCCTAGCATATCGGCACCGTAGGGAGCGTGCCTCTTCATCTCCCTGAACTCATCCTCCGTCAGAGCACCCGGTTTCGTAAGGATATCCCTGCTCACCCTGACCTTTCCCAAGTCGTGCAACTGGGCGTATACCCTTATGTCCTCCACGTAGGCTTCGTCCCTGCCGAGCTCCCTGGCGATAAAAGCGGCGTATTCTCCCACCCTGGCGATATGTCCTCCGGTCTCCTCGTGGTATATCTCCGTAAAAGCCTGCATCCTGAGGGCAAAATAATGGAAAGAGGACCTGACCTCCGTCAGGAGTTCGTTGGCGTGCAAGAGGCCACCTAAGGTGAGGGCGAACCTCCGAAGGACCTCGCTGACCCTTTCCTGGGAGTATTCCCCACAGCCCTCCATAACCACGTAGCCCGCCACTTTATCCATAAAATGAACGGGAACTATGAGGGTTCGGCTTTCGTCACAGATTTTTTTGTCCCTGAAGGACAGCTTATCGAGGGAAAGGGATCTAGACCTATTTCCCGCCTCGCCCCAGATATAGGGAACCCCTCTGTTCAGAGCCACTAGGGCGGAAAAGCTGCACCGGAAGGTCTTTTTGAGGTTTTCCGCCATGTTTGAAGCCATTCCCTGAAGGGTCCTTCCATCGGTAACTCCCTGGGCTAGGCAGAGGATGTTCTCCAGCTGGCCCATGGCGAGCTCAAGGTCCGCGTTTGTCATCCTGAGGCTATCCTCCATGGCCTTGGTCTCTTCCAGATAGGCCATAAGGGTCTCTTCCTTGTCGCTCAAGGTCCGAAGGAGTATGCCGAAAGCGTCCCTCAGATCCCCTTCCTCGGTGAAAGAGGGCTCCAGCGCTCCCATCTGATGGTCAAAGTCGACCAGGTACTCGGACATCTCAAGGGAGTTATCGCAGAGGTTTACCCTCTCCGATGCTCCAAAGAGAAACTGGACCCATCGGCTGAAAGAGCTGGAGACCCTCTCGTAACCTCTCCAGAATATGACCAAAAACAGGCCTGAGCCTACCAGGATAAGCAACGCCACCGACAGAGCCTGCACGGCGGAGACCTGGAAAAGCACGGACTCAGGATACACAGAGACGAGGAACAGCCCTCCGACCAACATCCTGGAAAAGGCGCGGGCCCTACCTATGGACAGGTCTAAATTCTGGCTTCTCTCCGCCAACAGCGCTCTAGGTAGCACCGACCCTATAGGGACCGGCAGGTCGGGACTCCAACTATACAGGACCTGGCCAGCGCTGGATACTAAAGCCATAGCGGTGTCCTCTTTCGCCCTTATCCTTATGGAGCTGAGCAGTCGATAGCTATCTATCTCGCATATGAGCCATCCCGATGGAATAGGGACGGATATTATAAGCCCTGGGGACGATACGTCCCCGAAAAGGGACGACGGAATCCACTTCCCCGATAACATCTCACTTGGGATAACCATTCCTCCCTGGACGTAGGGCAGGTTGCTCCATCGTATTGTACCTTTTCTGTCGGACAGCAGAAGCCCCCGGATCTCGGGAAAGGACATCATGAACTGCTCCGCCTCCATGCTGATACCCGTAAAACCCCAGAACTGAACGGCCTTTTGATAGCCTCTCAGCTTATCGTCCAGAAACAAAGACAGATAATCAAACTGATCGACCACAGCTGAATCGTAGTTTTGAACCGCTACCACCCATGTCCTCCAGAAAGCCAGAGACGATCCGGCGACGACGAGGGCGGCCATGACCGCTATCAGGTGGCGACCGTAGCTCTTTAAGGACCGAATCTTCATGGCTCCACCTCCGATACCGTTCCATCCTTGAGACGAAAGAACTTCAGGTTCGCAGAGGCATCGCCGAAGCGATCTACGTTGAATTTCCACCCAGGGGCCAGAACCTCCCTCGGACGGGAGAGAGCGGACCTCAGAGCCTCTCCTCTGGCCTTAGGGTTCTCCTCCAGGACATCGGTGAGATAGGCCATGGCGGCAGCACCGTGTCGGGCGAACAGGCCAAGGTCAAGGTCTCGTTCTGCCACCAAAAACGTCGTGAAAGGGTCGTCCGGTATCTCCGATGGATCGTAGGTCGAGGAAAAGAAAAAGTAGCCCCCTGGAACAGCCAGCAAGGTTTTAAAGTCGGATCCCTGAGACCACCTCGCCAACACCACCGGGACAGGGGGCCAGTGAAGAAGGATATCCTGGATAATCCAATAGGTTCTGGAGGGCTCGGCCACGACCAAAATGGCGTCGCCGGAGAGGTCGTTAGCCCCTCCTGGGTAGCTTGAGATACCACCAACTCTGACAGAAGAGTTCTCCTCCATGTCGTTTACGAGCTGGTTTACGTAGGCGTCGTTGTAGGGAGATCTGTACACCGCCACCTTGGAGGCACCTATAGCGCTTAAAAATCTCCCTATCTGAACCCCTTCCCCCTGGCTATCCTCCACCACCCTGAAAAACCAGTCCTCTTTACCGGAGAAAGTCGAAGAGGACGCAGCAGGAGACAGAACAGGGATCCGAAGCCTCTCCGCTACAGGGACGGCGAAGGCCGCCTCAAGGGAGAGGGGAAACCCCACCACCGCGGCGACCCCCTTGGAGGCCAGGAACTCCAGGGCCTCGTTGGGATCGTCCCTGTAGGTGGCTATCTCCAGTTTTAGACGGAGAGGCCGTTTTTGATCGTTATACCAGGTGACGTAAGACTGTATCACCGATAACATAGCTCCCTCCGACGCCGACAGCGCCGCCCTGTCGTTGATCGCGACGCCGACGGTGACCGTAGGAACTCGAAAGGCGATAATCGCGACGACGACTACCGTCAGAACCGCTAGAGCTGCAAAAATAGCTCGTTTTATCACAGGCCGCCTCCCTCCTATCCCGTCCATGGCCTATAATGGCCAGGAGAGATTACAATCAACCATACCATATAAGGAGGATACCACATTGAAAGCCACTCTTGCCATTGCCATCGCATCGACGGCGGTAATAATGTTAGCGTCTCCACTATTCGCCGAGGTAAAACCCCCTAAATTGCCTCTGGAGGACTTCTTTCGACTGCCCACGAAGACCGCCTACAGGATTTCGCCGAACGGAACTCACTACGCCTTTCTCCAACCCTGGAACGATCGGCTCAACATCCACGTCGCAAAGATAGGGGAGGAGGCCAAGAGGATAACCTCCTCCACCGAGAGGGACATTCGGGCCTACGCCTGGGTAAACGACGACGCACTTGTCTACCTTCAGGATAAAGGGGGAGACGAGAACTATCACGTCTACGTCCTGATGAAAGACGGATCGGACGTTAAAGACCTCACCCCTTTCGAGGGAGTAAGGGCGGGTATCCTCGACGACCTTGAGGACGACGACGATCACATCCTGGTCGAGATGAACCGCCGCAACCCCCAGATTTTCGACGTCTACAAGGTAAACATACACACCGGAGAGATGGAGATGGTGGCGGAAAACCCCGGAACCATCGGTGGCTGGATGACCGACCACGACGGCAATATAAGGATAGCCTACGCCATGGAGGGGCTAAAGAGAACCATCCTTTACCGGGATAACCAGGACGACGAGTTTCACCCCATCTTCTCCACCGACTTCACCGACTCGGTTATACCGGTGGGTTTCAGCGGAGACAACCGAGATCTCTACGTTCTGTCCAACCTGGACAGAAACACCAAAGCGCTCTACCTTTTCGATCCCCAGGAAAAGGCCTTCGGAGAGATGCTCTACGACAGAGACGACGTGGACCTCTCGGGGATAATGTGGTCCAGGGAGAGAAAGAAACTACTAGGAGCCACCTACTACACCGAGAAAAATCAACGTCACTTCTTCGACGACCGGACGAAAGAGCTGTTCTCCAGACTGGAATCCCGCTTCCCGGGCTATTCGGTGGGCATTTCCAGCATGAGCAGAGACGAGAGAAAGATGATCGTCTCCGTCGCCAGCGACAGGATGCCCGGCAAACTCTACTATCACGACCTAGACCAGCCGGAGGAGTTCAGGCTGGTGGCGGACCTCTACCCCTGGATCGACGAAAGTTACATGGCCGAGATGAAGCCCATAAGCTACGTCACCGACGACGGCCTGACCATCCACGGATACCTGACACTACCGGTGGGAGTCCCGGCAAAGGATCTGCCGGTAGTGGTGAACCCCCACGGAGGGCCGGAGGTTCGGGACACCTGGGGCTACAGCCCGGAGGTCCAGTTTTTAGCCAACCGAGGGGTGGCGGTGCTTCAGGTCAACTACCGCATCTCCACAGGCTACGGCAAAGACTTCTGGATGGCGGGCTTCAAACAGTGGGGCAGAAAACATCAGGACGACATAACCGACGGAGTAAAGTGGCTCATAGAACAGGGCATAGGAGACCCAGACAGGATAGCCATCTACGGGGCATCCTACGGTGGCTACGCTACGTTGATGGGGCTGATACGGACACCGGATCTCTACGCCTGCGGCATAGATTACGTCGGAGTGGCAAACCTGTTCACCTTGCTTGAGTCGATCCCTCCCTACTGGGAGCTGGCAAGACAGAAGATGTACGAGACCATCGGCCACCCCGAGAGGGACGCAGAGCTGTTTAAGGAGATATCGCCGGTGTTTCACGCCGACAAGATAGTCGCCCCCCTTTTCATAGCCCAGGGAGCCAACGATCCCAGGGTCAAAAAAGCGGAGTCGGACCAGATGGTGGAGGCCATGAGGGCCAGAGGGATCGAGGTCCAGTACATGGTCAAAGACGACGAGGGACACGGATTCCGCAATCAGGAAAATCGGTTCGATTTCTACCGAGCCATGGAAAGTTTCCTGACGGAACACCTAAAGCTGAAAAACTGATCCCGTGGAGTTCCTGTCCACCAGGCCCTACTGGATCTCCTGGGCCTCCTTCGGGATTCTCACGGTGATACCGTGGATTATGTTGATCTGGGGCAGAAAGAAATGACCTTACAGTCCAACATACTGGGCCTGTTGGCCTTCGGGGGATACGGCCTGACTTTGATCCTCCTGGCGGGACAGGCCTTTCAATGGAAGGAAAACAGAAGGACATTTTACCTCGGGGGCCGGAGTATCTCGCTCTGGCCCTCCGTCGGATCCTTCGGGGCCACCTGGATGAGCGCCGCTTCGTTGCTGGGCTACACCGTCCTCCTCCATCAGCAGGGCTACACCGCCTTCACCACCTCGGTAAACGGCTGGATGTTAGGGCTCCCTCTCCTACCTCTGGCTATCGTCAGGCTCAGGAAAAGCCGGGCTCTCTCCCTCCCACAGTGGCTGGAGGATCGGTACGGCGACGAAAGACTGCGACTTCTTTCCGCCCTTGGCCTGATGGTCGTCTACACCGTATATCTGGTTATCCAGTTCAGGGCTTTCGGTGCCATTGTGGGATCTATGCTCGATATAGGGAGGGGGATGGCGTCGTTGCTGGTCTACCTTTTCGTCCTCTACACCACCTTCGGCGGACTGTCGTCGGTGGTCAGGAGCGACGGCCTTAACCTTATGGTCATAGTGGTCGCCGTCACCGCCTCCGCTTGGGCCATCGGCTCTCAGACCGGGTGGCTACCGTCTATACATCAGTCAATAAGGGCAAACGACCCTTCTCTCCTTCGTCCCTGGCCGGAGGGAGGGGGATTCGGATCCTTCGCCATGGCACTGGGCTGGGGACTGGGAGTAGCGGCAAACCCCCAATACTGTATCAGGCTCATGTCCTGCCGGAACCGTCGAACCGCCGCCTTTACGGTGGCCATAAGCTCTCTGGTGATAGCGTGGATATATCTCTGTCTGACCATTACGGGACTAGGAGCCAAGGTCATGATGCCCTTCGTGACCGGTCCAAGCCAGGAGGCCCTCTTCTCCAGGCTGATGGAGGCGACTTTGCCCCCTCTCCCTCTGGCTATGCTGATGGTGGGGGTTCTGGCGGCGGCGGTCAGCACGGCGAACTCCCAGCTCCTTCTGGCCGCCTCGTCCTTTTGCTACGACCTCCAGGGAGAGGGGAGAATACCTTCTCAGGATCCTATGGAGGAGGACGACTTTCTGTTCAGAAACAGGGTGGCCGTGGGAGCCATAGCCACGGTGGCCCTGTTTCTCAGCCATCTGCCCCTCCCTGGAATACTACAGCTAGGGAGATACAGCTGGTCCATGGTGGCCCTGTGTTTTCTACTTCCCCTCTACATGCCAGGGATCTCCGGCAGAAAAGGCCTTTTCGGGGCGATGGGGTCCGCCCTGCTGACCTACAATTGCTTAGTGTGGTTCTTTCAAATGGCACCGGAGATCGCCATGTTGCCCTCTCTGGTCATGGAGGGGCTGTTATGGTGGTTTTTAGGGAGAAAGCCATGAGGGCCAGCCTGGAGACCAGGATAAAAGGGATGGTCACCGCTATGGCCCTCTCCCTTACCTTGGTGCTTATCACTATGTCCCTGTCCATGGATTTCAGGGAGACCCTCGCCCAACAGAGGGAGATCATAGGTGACCTTACAGCAAGAGAGGGGGATATAACGTCCGCCGAAGCGGTGTACATCATGGAAAGACAGGGAGAGCGGTGGATCGTGACCTGCGAAAAAGGTCCTGGAGAGAGGCTTTTAACCTCCGATGGGGCACTGTGGTACCTGAGGCCCGACAGAGGAGCCATTCTCCAGTCGGTGTTACACAGGAGGAGACATCTCCTGGTCGCGGCGATGATATGTCTTCTTCTGTCCGCGGAGATGGCGGTGTTCATGGCATACTGGATCACCAGACCGCTGAAAAGACTGGTATGGGCCTGCTCCAGAGTGGCCAAAGGCGACCTTTCGGACATACCGAGGGAAAAGGCGGGATCCTACGAGCTGGAGACCCTCAACGACGCCTTTAACGACATGGTCCAAGGCCTTAAGGGCTGGCAGGCCATGGAGAGACAGATATCCCGCATGGAACGGCTGGCGGCCCTCGGAGAGGTAGTCGCCGGAGTCTCCCACGAGATAAAAAATCCCCTTGCGTCCATGAGGATACATCTGGACCTTATAGGCCCCTCCCTGGAGGGAGAGGACGTAGATTCCCTTGAAATCCTGAGCTCCGAACTGGACAGGCTTAATCGGGTGGTAACCCAGCTGCTCTCCTTCGCCAGGCCCTCTCCTCCTCTGGCGGGACCGGTGGACCCCACCGAAATACTGGACTGGTGCCACAGAATGGTCAGGGTTAAACTCAGAGATCAAGGGCTTGAGTGGCATCAGGAGATCGAGGAAAATACCTTTATCTGGGCGGATCGAGGGCAACTACAGCAGCTGCTTCTGAACCTCATACTGAACGGTATAGAGGCCACCCAGGATGGGGGGGCCATATCGTTAAAGGTACAAAAATCCCGTGATGGAACCGCTCTCTCCGTGGAGGACGGTGGATCGGGAATACCTGAGAGGATAAAAGACAGGATATTCGATCCCTTCGTCACGTCAAAGCCCGAGGGAACGGGCCTCGGATTATCGGTGGTATACCGGATAGTCGAGTTACACAGAGGAAGTATAGATTATAGATCGTCGGAGGAGGGAACGGCGTTCGACCTGTGGTTCCCTGATGAAGGAGGGGATTTTCGTTGAAAATCTGGATAGTCGAGGACGAAAGGGCCCTTGCGGAAGGGCTTAAGATAGCCTTTACCAGAAAGGGCTACCATGTAGAGACCGTTCCCGGCCTAGGAGGACTGAAGGGCCTACTAGATGGTGGAACACCGGAGATAGTCTTTCTGGACGTGAGGCTTGAGGACGGCGACGGATTGAAGGCCCTGCCCCACATACTACAGACATCGCCGGAGACCAAGGTCATAGTGATGACCGCCTTCGGCGACTCGGCCTTGGTAGTAAGGGCCATAAGGGAGGGGGCCTTCAACTACCTAGATAAGCCCTTCCCCCTTGAAGCCGCCCTCAACATGGCCCAAAGGGCATCGGAGGCCATAGGACTGTCGAGGAAGGTCTCCAGGATGGAAAACGCCCGAGCCCTCTCCATGATAGGCTCTTCCTCTGGAATAAAAAAGATCAACGAATTTGTCGAGAAGGTCTCCAGACACAGGGATATCAACGTACTCATAAGGGGAGAGAGCGGCACAGGCAAGGAAGTAGTGGCCCGAATGCTCCACAGCGGGGCCCAGTGTCACGGCGATTTTGTGGCCATAAACTGCGCCGCCATACCGGAAACCCTGCTTGAGACCGAGCTATTCGGCTCCAGAAAAGGCTCTTTCACCGGGGCCAGCTCGGACAAAAAGGGCCTTGCGGAGATGGCCGACGGAGGAACCCTGTTTCTGGACGAGATAGGGGATATGCCTCTGTCCCTACAGGGAAAGCTGCTCCGTTTTCTGGACTCCCGGACCTTCCGCCCTATCGGGGCCTCCAGGGAGATCCAGGTGTCCCTGAACGTCCTCTGCGCTACCTGCGTGAACCTGGAGGATCGGATATCCCAGGGCAGTTTCAGGCCAGACCTTTTTTACAGGATCTCCATGCTGCCTTTGGACCTCCCGCCTCTCAGAGAGAGAGGGCAGGACATATCGGAGCTTATGGCCCATTTCCTGTCCCTCTACAGCGAAAGACTGGGGAGGTCGCCGTTGATTCCCTCTCAGGACGTGGAGGAGGTGTTTTCCTCGTACCACTGGCCGGGCAACGTCAGAGAGCTTAAAAACCTGGTGGAGAGGCTCTTTATACTGAAGGACCCGACGGACCACATCATCTCCCTGAAGGACCTCCCTCAGGAGATGCTGGACGGCCTGCCCTCGGACGAAAACCAGGGAAATCACGACGGTCGCCCTCTTCAGCTACAGGTCGACCAATTCGAGAGGAGACTTCTCCAGCGGGCGCTGAACCTCTCCGAGGGAAACAGGACAAAGGCCGCATCGGCCCTTGGGCTATCGCGGTACGCCCTTATAAGAAGGCTCCAGAAACATGGCATCGATTAACGTAACGCCGTCCCCCGTTCAGAGGCTTGAGCTACAACCTCTGCCCCTTCCGATACTCATTCAAGAGCTGAAGATCCTCACCATGCCACTGCCGGAACTTACCGAACATCTTTCATCTAAGCTAGGGGATAACCTGATATACAGGGTGGACCCCCCTAGATCCATCGGGGACTGGGACGGTTGGGAGGAGCGGCTGACCTCCCAACCGTCCATCGGCGACGACCTGATAGTCCAGATGGCGGCCCTTCCTGCCCTAAAGGGAAGAAGGGACTCCCTCTCTCGAGATCTGGTGGATTGGCTGGACTACAGGGGATATCTCGCTGGTTCGGAGGTCGATATCGCCGAGAACCTTGGACTAGACCCTGAATCGTTGACGGAGATACTGGACCAGGCTAGAGGTTCTCTGGATCCGCCAGGCATATTCGCCAGGGATCTCACACACTGTCTGCTCCTACAGCTGGCTAGAATGGGAAGGGAGCAAGGCGACGGGGCAACCCTTCTAAGGGAGGCCTCGGAGGCCCTCACCTCAGGAGGCTACTCTCAGGCCGCCATATCCCTTGGATGGACGGAAAAGAGGACCAAGGCGGCGATGGACGAGCTATCCCGCCTGGACCCCTCCCCCGGGAGGGCCGAGAGAGCCCACCCGGTTGTGCCGGAGGTGGCACTCTATCCCGATGGGATCAGGGCGGCGGTCCTACTGGAGGAGAACTTGCCAAAGATAAGGATGACCCCGTTGGAGTGGGACGACCACAGGATCGACGCTATGACCAGGGAGGGGCTGAAGGTGGTCAAGGACATGGCCAGGCGTTATTCTACCAAGATCGCGGTGGCCTTAGCTCTAGGGGATATTCAGAGGAGCTACCTTACCGGCCTCTCCCCTGCACCAGGATCAGCCACACTGGAGGACGTCGGGGACAGGACGGGATACTGCCCTTCAACTGTTCAGAGGACCGCCTCCTCCACCTGGACCACGACCCCAAGGGGGACCATGCCGCTCTCAAATCTCTTCAGCAGACCTTTAAAGGCCAGGCCGGATATATCGGTGGCCCAGCTACGGTGGGTCATAGAGAATCGAACCGCCATAGGAGACGGCATCGGGCGTATAGCGAAAGACCTAGGGATTCCGGTCAGGACCGTATCCTGGCACAGATCGAAAATGGGAAAATAGCGTTTCTTTTCGCCTTCTCTTTGGTATATGATGAATATATCGAGCGACGGAAAGGAGGCGGGGAGATGAACATCCTCAAAAAACTTGTGGCTACGGTGGGATTGTGTCTTTTCGTATGGGCCTCTCCCTGTCCTTTATCCTGATGAAGAGCCGGACCCGGTCGACATCTCCGGTAAAAGAGCGCTTATGATAGGGTCATATCACATAGGGTTTCTCGCCACAGCACAACAGATAGACGGTGTAAGGTCGATTTTTGAGCCCCAGGGAGTGCTTCTGGACGTAGAGTTTATGGACACAAATATGGGATTTGAGGTCGAGACCGTCTCCAACGGGAGGGACGCCATAGCCAGGCTGAAGTCCGAGGAGGAGGAAGGACGTCCCTTCGGACTGGCCATCGTGGACTGGAAAATGCCGGACATGGACGGCCTGGAGACAGCCCAGAGGATATTGCAGAACGGTCTAAACCATCCTCCAAGCATGTTGATGGTTACGGCTCACAGAAAGACGGAGATTCTGGAGGAAGCCCTTAAGGCAGGCTTCTCATCGGTGCTCACGAAACCGGTGCAGCCATCGTCACTTTTGGACGCCATCGTTGCCTTATCCGAGGACAAGCGTCCTTCCGGGAAAAGGACTGAAAACCCCGTTTCACTCCACCTAAAAGGAGCCAAGGTGCTTCTGGCCGAGGATAACGACATAAACCGAGACGTGGCTCTACACTTCTTAGCGGACGCACAGGCCATAGTGACCGAGGCGCGAGACGGCAAAGAAGCGGTGGACCTGGCGACAAAGTCCGACTTTGACCTGATCTTGATGGACATACAGATGCCCAGGATGGATGGCCTCGAGGCCACCAGAACGATAAGATCCAGGGAGACCCACAGGAGAACCCCCATCATAGCGATGACGGCACACGCAATGAAAGGGGACAGGGAGAGGTGTATCGAAGCGGGAATGGACGACCACATCCCCAAACCTGTTGACCCGGACGTACTTATAGCCACAGCATACAGATGGATCTTCGACAAAAGCCAGGGGGAGCCAGTCCTTCGCGTTCGGAAGAAAGAGTTTGAGGAAAGTGCCCAATTTCCAGGGATCGACCTTGCCGCAGGCCTAAAGAGGTCCGGTGGCGACAGAAACAGGTATAGATCGCTGCTGGACAAGTTTATCGTGGAGTTTTTCCCACTCGGGGAAAGCACCATGGAATCACTTAACGCAGGAAACGTTCAGGAATCATCCAGGCTGATCCACTCTATGAAGGGGGCATCGGCCACACTTGGGCTCCTGGACGTACAGAGGCTATCCGAGGACCTGGAGAACTCCATCGCCTCGGGGAACCTGGAGCTGGACCATATATGGCGAGAGCTTCAGGAACGTGAGCGAGAGGTCCACAAACTACTCTCCTGCCTCGGAGACAGCGAGTGCTCCGAGGCAACGGAGGTCAAGGGGATAACCACCGAGGAAGCTCTCGATATCCTCTCCGCCATCAGAGGATACCTCGACGTCAGACAACCTAGGCCTATACTGGACCATCTGGAATCCTACCGCTGGCCAGAAAGGGTATCGGGCGATATCAATCGACTTAAGGACATGGTGTCTCGCTATAGATTCAAGGACGCCTATTCTCCGTTGGACTCAGCGATCGAAAAACTGGGCGGTGAAAGAGAATGACCCCCTACAGAGGGACCATCCTGGTTGTGGACGACACGGAGATGAACATAGATTTTCTGCTTTCCTTCCTGTCGGAGGATTACGACGTCAGCGTTGCGACCAACGGATGGGACGGGATAGATCTGGCCTGTTCCATAACGCCTGACATAATCCTGCTGGACATAGTCCTGCCGGACATAGACGGCTTCCAGGTCTGTAGCTGCCTCAAGGACGACGAAAGAACCTCGTCCATACCAATTATCTTCGTCACGTCCCTGGAGAAAGAGGTCGACGAGGCCAGGGACTCGGGAACCGGCGCCCACGTCCAGAGGACAGGAAGATACGTCATGACTATAGCCGAGTACCTGGCCTCCAAGGGGATCAAGGGGCGGGAGATATCCCGAAACGAGGTTGAGACACTTACCCAAGCGTCCCCCCTCCACGACGTCGGAAAGGTGGGAATTCCTGATCGACTGCTTCTCAAACCTGGCAAGCTGACGGAGGAGGAGTTTGAGGAGATAAAAGGCCACGGTTACCCTACGGGGCTGAAGGGAGAGGAGATTCCCCTCCCGGCTAGGATAATGGCCGTAGCCGACGTCTACGACGCCCTAAGAAGCGAGAGGCCCTAAGAAGCGAGAGGCCCTACAAGAAGGCCTTCTCCCACGAGAAGGCAAAAAAGATTATCCTAGCCGAGTCGGGCAGCCACTTTGACCCGGTCCTGGTAGAGGTATTTATGGCAGTAGAGGGCAAATTCGAGGCAGTAGCTAAAGGGAACCTCTAAAAACTCACTTTCGAGTCCCCTCGGAGAGATCGTTCCGCCTACGCCCTGTTTCGCCCAATCGTATACTCCGACCTGCCTGTTTCGTACGAACCGCCTCGGAGGGCACGTCCTGTGCCCCCTCGGCTTGGGGCGACGTCCTGTCGCCCCACTCGTACTACACGACGGCATGTCGAGTATACGGGCTCAAGTGGGCTCCGTCGGAACGATCTCTCCGAGGATTAGAGTTTTTAGAGACGCCCTAAAGAACACAGGTAGCGAACGGTCCGTGCGGAAATCGCACGGACCGTTCGCTTATCAAACGAAATATCCATCGTCATAAAAAAAGAAACAAATCACAAGACTGAAAAATGACTCCACTGGAGCTTTTACAAAAAAACACCCTCCCAAAGCTTTTCGGCAACTTTTTTGCTTATATAAATAGTGCAGAGACATTATCTTTATCCTGGAGGTGCTTTTTTATGGCGACAGAACGAATAGTGCTCAACGACGAGGCGGAGAGCAAAAGGAAGAATACCCTTAGCGTATTGCTAGGTGCGGCGTTTTTGATGGCAACATCGGCCATAGGACCGGGCTTTTTGACCCAGACTGCGGTGTTCACCGAACAGATGAAGATGGCCTTCGCTTTCGCCATCCTGGCGTCCATCCTGATAGACATAGTGGTCCAGCTCAACATCTGGAGGATCCTAGCCGTATCGGGAATGAGAGCCCAGGACGTGGCGAACAAGGTAATCCCGGGACTGGGATACTTCTTGGCCTTCGCCGTGGCGACCGGAGGGCTTGTCTTCAACATAGGAAACGTGGGAGGGGCCGCCATGGGAGTCAACGTACTGACCGGCTGGCCTATACCTGTCGGAGCGTCCCTCAGCGCCCTTATAGCCATCTTTATCTTCCTTCGCAAGGAAATGGGAAGCGCTATGGACAAGTTCACCCAGGCCCTGGGCTTCGTCATGATCGCCATGGTTATCTACATGGTCTTTAAGACAAATCCCCCTGTAGGCGCTGCCATTAAAGAGGCATTCATGCCCTCCAGCATAAACTGGATGATCGTCCTTACCTTGGTTGGTGGAACGGTTGGAGGCTACATCTCCTTCGCCGGAGCCCACAGAATCATCGACGCAGGGCTCACAGGACAGGAGAATCTGGGTTCCATCAGCAAGGGATCCATCAACGCCATAGCCATAACGGGAATCATGAGGTTTTTGCTGTTTTTAGCCATACTTGGTGTGGTCATGATGGGCCATAAGCTCGACCCGGCCAACCCTCCTGCATCGGCCTTCCAGCTTGGAGCGGGAGACATAGGGTACAAGATCTTCGGGATAATCCTCTGGGCAGCGGGAATAACGTCGGTAATCGGGGCATCATACACCTCCATATCGTTCCTGAAGACCCTCTTTAAGTCGGTCGGAGATCACCATAGGGCCTGGATGATAGGATTTATAGTGTTCTCAACCCTGGTCCTCGCTACCATAGGACGACCGGTGGCCCTGCTCATCTTCGCCGGCTCAATCAACGGCCTGATACTCCCTCTAGCTCTCATATCGGTCCTCCTCGCGGCTAACAAAAAGGAGATCGTCGGAGACTACAAACATCCCATGTGGATGTCCCTCTGCGGCTACGTCATGGCGGCCTTCACCATGTGGATGGGGGTAAAGTCCCTTAGCTCCATAATGAAACTCTTCTCCTAGACTCAAGAGCAACAGGACTATAATGAGGGGCGAAGGACATGTTCCTTCGCCCTATGTCGAACGAGAGGTGAACGTTATGAACGAAACCCCTAAAGTCCACCCAGCTGGGGAAACCTGTCTGGTGGTGGACTTCGGAAACTCAATTTCCCTGGAGATAAACGGCCAGGTCCAGGCGCTCAGATCGTACCTGGAGTCGAAAAACATACAGGGAATCATGGAGATAATGCCCACCTACCGGTCCCTGGCTGTGTACTTCGAACCAGTTAGGTCCGATCTGGACAGGATAAAATCCGCCATCTCCGAGGGGCTCGCCTCACTAGGGGAGAGTGCTTCCATAGGCACGAAAGAGGCTGTAATACCGGTTTGCTACGGCGGAGAGCACGGACCGGACCTGCCCTCGGTGGCAAGGCATCACGGCATAACCGAGGAAGAGGTCGTGGCCAGACACTCGGGCAAAAGCTGCTACTGCTATATGCTGGGCTTCACCCCGGGATTTTCCTATCTAGGGGGAATGGACGAATCGATTGCGACCCCAAGGCTGGAGACCCCGAGGGAGCTCATACCGGCGGGAAGCGTGGGAATAGCGGGCAAGCAGACTGGCATATATCCCATAGACAGCCCGGGAGGCTGGCAGCTAATAGGCAGGACCCCTCTCGCCATGTACGATCCGTCCAAGGATCCAGCGACACTGCTGGACGCTGGGCTGTGGGTGAGGTTCAGGCCCATCGACCAGGACGAATACGACGAGATCCAGGCGAAAGTCAGACAGGGCAGCTACGCCCTGGAGATAGTGGAAAAGGGGGAGATGTCGTGAGACTGGAGGTAAAGTCCCCTGGAATGCTGACCACCGTCCAGGACCTAGGACGATGGGGGCATCAGGCCATCGGCATGCCTGTAGCGGGAGCGATGGACCCTATGGCCCTGAAAAGGGGCAACCTTATGGTCAAAAACCCCCTAAACGCCGCCGCCCTGGAGATAACCGTCATGGGACCGTCCCTCACGGTCCACGGAAGTGGGCTAATAGCCCTCACCGGCGCCGATTTGGGAATGGCTATAAACGGGGTCCCCTCCGAGCCCTGGAGGACCTACTCGGTCAAAGACGGCGACGGCATATCCTTCTCCGGCATGAAGGGACAGGGTTGCCGGGCCTACCTATGCGTCTCAGGGGGGATCGACGTTCCCTCCCTTATGGGCAGCAGATCGACCTACCTCAGAGGCAAGATAGGTGGCCATATGGGCAGGGCCCTCGCAAAGGGAGACATCCTCCCCTGCGGCGAACCCTATATACTCTGGGAAAGGTGCGAAGGCTTCTCCTGCCCCGACGACCTTAGACCCAACTACGATCCGACCGTTCCATTGAACGCCGTACTGGGACCTCAGGACGACTGCTTCACCGAGGAGGGCATCCAGACCTTCCTGTCGGGAGAGTACACCGTATCCCCCGCCGCGGACCGGATGGGATACAGGATGGACGGGCCTAAAATAGAGCATTCAGCCGGGGCGGACATAGTGTCCGACGGCATCTGCCTCGGTGCGGTTCAGGTTCCAGGCCACGGCCAGCCTATAGTCATGATGGCGGACCGCCAGACCACCGGCGGCTACACCAAAATAGCGGTGATCACCGGCAAGTCGGTGGCTCGACTGGCCCAGAGGCTGCCGGGGGAATCGGTACGCTTCCAGTCCATGAGCCAGGATCAGGCCATACAGGAGGCGAGGTCCGAGGCCCAGGAGATCGAGAGACTGAGACTGGCGGTCGAGGGGTGGATAGCGTCTCCCAGGGAGATCGTCCAAGATCAGGTGGCCCCTACCTCCGGCAGGCTGGCTCTGAGCCTTGAAGGCCAAAGATACGACGTCACATGGGAAAGACTTTAGAGGAGGGGTGGAATTGAGCAAAATAGACCTTAACAGCGACCTAGGGGAGAGCTTCGGGGCCTACCAGATGGGAAGGGACGACCAGGTCCTGGCGAGCGTGTCCTCCGCCAACGTGGCCTGCGGCTTCCACGCCGGAGACCCTATGGTGATGGTCAAGACCGTCAAGCTGGCGGCCCAGCAGGGCGTCGCAGTAGGGGCCCATCCTGGCTATCCCGACCTGGTGGGATTCGGCAGGAGGGCCATGAAATGCTCCCCGGAGGAAGTCTACTGCGACTGTCTCTACCAGATAGGGGCCATAGACGGAGCATGTCGAGCTCAGGGGATAGAGCTCCAGCACGTCAAACCCCACGGCGCCATGTACAACACCGCCGCAAAGGACCTGGACATGGCTTTAGCCATAGCCCAGGCGGTGAAGGACATAAGGCCCAACCTGATACTGATGGGCCTTGCTGGATCGCTCTTCGAGAGGGCGGCGGAGCAGCTTGGGATACCTTTCGCCTCCGAGGCCTTCGCAGACAGGGCCTACATGGCCGACGGCTCACTGGTCCCCAGGACCATGAAGGGAGCGGTCATACACGACGGCCAGGAGGCTGCGAGACAGGTCATATCCATGGTCACGACGGGGAAGATAAAGGCCATAGACGGCACGGAGATATCCATGAAGCCCCACTCCATCTGCCTCCACGGCGACACACCGGAGGCCGTCGAGATGGCCGCCACTGTCCGCAGGATGCTCGCGGAGCAGGGAGTCGAGATAACGAATCTAAAGGAGGTTCTCGATCTATGAAAGCCAGCGACTACAGAGATTGGTCACCTGCGTCGGTCAGGGAGATAATCCGATCGGGAGAGTGGACCGCCCCCACACCGGGGATGTGTGCGGGCCACGTCCAGGCCAACATGATAGTCCTGCCGAAGGACTGGGCCTACGATTTTATGGTCTTCGCCCAGAGAAACCCGACCCCCTGCCCTATACTGGACATAACCGAGCCAGGGGGCAAAGAGGCCAGGATAATGGCCCCTGGCTCCGACGTGGCGAAGGACATACCTCGCTACAGGGTATGGAAGGACGGCCTTCTCGTCGACGAGCCCACCGACGTATCGTCCTACTGGAAGGACGACCTGGTGGCCTTCCTCCTGGGGTGTTCCTTCTCCTTCGAGAGCGCCTTGATGGAGGCTGGAATACCTATCAGACACATAGAGGAGAACAGAAACGTCCCTATGTACGTCACGTCGATACAGTGCCGCCCTGCCGGTCGGCTCTCCGGCCCTATGGTGGTCAGCATGAGGCCCATACCGGCGAGCCAGGTTCCCAGGGCGGTTCTCTGCACCGGCAGGTTCCCAGGGGTACACGGAGCTCCGGTACACGTAGGAGACCCGGAGGCCATAGGGATCAAGGACATATCCAAGCCCGACTTCGGCGACTCTGTGACCATAAAGCCCGGCGAGGTTCCCGTGTTCTGGGGCTGTGGGGTTACCCCCCAGGCGGCACTGATGGCCAGCAAGCCCCCCTTCGCCATAACCCACGCTCCGGGACACATGATGATACTGGACCCAAAGGACTCGGATCTGGCGGTGTTTTGATGAAAAGAGAGGAAGGCTCGTGGGAGCCTTCCTCTCTTTTCGGGTTTTTTATTCCGCTAACCTCAACACACACTCTAGCATGACGTCCGCTCCGTCGGCGATCTGGTCGAAGTCGCTGTCCTCCTGTGGACAGTGGCTCTTGCCCCCTATAGAGGGTACGAATATCATCGCAGACGGGACCGCATGTGAAAGTATCTGAGCATCGTGGCCCGCACCGCTCCATAGGTGGGTCGAATCTAAGCCGTGCTCGTCGGCCACGGACTGGATCATGGACACCAGCGATTTATCGAAAGAGACAGGATGGACATCCGCCTCTTTGGAGAACTCCAGAGAAAGTCCGAAGCGGTTCGCCAAATTCTTCATGGCCTCCTCTGCCTTGAACTTCATCTGGGCAAACCGGTGGGCGTCGGGATGGCGCATATCCAGGGTGAAGGAGACCTCACCGGGAACTACATTTATGATGTCCGGTTTGATACCGATCCGGCCCACGGTGGCCCGTCCCCCTATGGACTTTGCCAGCTCGGTCATCTCCACGTGAAGGTGGGACACCGCCAGAAGGGCATCGTGCCTCATGTCCATGGGGGTCGTCCCTGCGTGGTTGGCCTGTCCCTTGAACCTGCCGTGCCACCAGGCGATCCCCTGAACCCCGTCCACAACCCCGAACGGCACGGCTTTAAGGTCCAAAAATGGCCCCTGTTCGACGTGAAGCTCCAGGTAGTAAGAGGGCATAACCCTGTCTGAACCGGCGTAGCCGATCCGACGGAGCTCATCTTCAACCGTCTTGCCCTCGTCGTCGGTCCTTGAGTACATATCCTCCAACGAGGCATCACCGACCAGGACAAGGCTTCCCATCATGTCCGGGGCGAACCGGGCGCCTTCCTCGTTGGTGAAGGCCGCCACAGCCAGAGGGAGCCTGTGGGGAAGTGCGTTTTCCTTTACGGTCCTGAGTATCTCCAGGCCCGACAGGACACCAGCACAGCCGTCGAACATCCCTGCGTGGCGAACCGTATCTATGTGGGATCCTACGGTGACCGGATCCCCTGGCTCATCCCCTGGAAGAACGCCGAAAATGTTCCCGATAGGGTCCACCTTGACCTCAAGACCAGCGTCCCTCATCCAGCGGACCAGGGTATCCCTGCCCTCTTTCTCGTGATCGTCAAGGGCGAGACGGGTCCTGCCTCCACCTGGATCGAGGCCGATAGCCCCCAGTTCCTCTATCGTCGACCTTAACCTTTGCCGATTAATCGAACGCTCCGTCATGGTCCCACCTCCGTGCGATATTAGGCGACTCAGCCTGGAACCATTGTACTACTATCCCTTCACCTTAGCGATTTCCCGATCCATTCCGTTAAAGAAAAGCCTCGTTTCCGGTGGAGAGGTCATGAGACTAACCAGGATAAAGGCCAGGGAGGAGACCGCCAGCCCCCACACCGAGGGCCACTGCCCCAGAGGCTTCAGGTTTGCCATGCTGAGAAAGGCCACCACGGACCCGCCAAGGACCAAACTGGACAGCGCTCCCCAGGCGGTTGCCCTTTTCCAGAAAAACGCCCCTATAACGGCGGGAAGCTGCATGAGGAGACCACCGGAGGCCATGGAGGACAGCACAACTATCAGGTCGAAACGGAACTGGGCAAAGGCAAAGCAGGCCAGGGTTATGACTGGGATCATGATCCGTCCAACCATCAGCTCTCCCCTCTCGGAGAGCCCCTTAAACATGGGACGCGCCACGTCGCGACCGAACATAGAGCCGAGGGTCAGTATCACCGAGTTGAGGGTGGACACCGCGGCCGCCATTATGCTGACCGTCACCACCAGTCCCAGCGCCACCGGGACCTTGGACAGAAGCAGAGGCATGGCCTGATCGGCGTTTTCCAGTCCCGGGCTTATCATGGCCATTGAGAAGCCGAGCAAACCGCATATGAGGGTATAGATCAGGCCGAAAAAGGAGAAGCCCAGTATCATGTTCCTCAGGCTCTTTGGATTTTTGGGCGTGTAGAGCCTCTGGACCACCTGAGGATTGGTCACGGCGAAAAAGGCCCAGGGGAGTGTCAGACCTATAAAAAGGGACATGGACCAGTTCACCTTAAGCAGCTCCGGCGTCGCCTCCAGGGTTCTCACAAAACCCTGAGGGAAGAACTCTCCCATCACGAAGGCTATGAGCATAAAGCTGGCTACAAGCATCACCAGGGCCTGAAGGCTGTCGGTCCAGGCTACGGATCTCATGCCGGACAGGCAGAATACCATGGCGATAGCGGAGGCCAGGCCCGAGCCCACCACGAAGGGAATCGCACCGCCGGACAGGGTCTCAAGGAGATAGCCGACCCCCATGAGCTGGACCGATGCGTAGGGAATGAGCATGACCAGACACAGGCAGGACGCCGCAAACCCAACCCTCTTATCGCCGTAACGGAAGGACAGAAGCTCCGACGGACTGACCAGGTTGAACGCCCGACCAGCAGCCCAGTAGCGAGGGGCAAAGAGGATCAAAAGGAACACTGTGAAGATAAGATAGGAGAACTCGAATCCCAGCGCCGCGACTCCGGTTCTGTAGGTGAGCCCCACTAGCCCCACCATCATGAAGGCGCTGAAGGTGGTGGCGCTGTAGGTCAGGGCGGAGACCAGCCCTCCGACGGTCCTGTTCGCCAAAAAGTACTCCGAGACGCCAGGTCCGGTCTTTTTGCTGGCCTGCCAGGACAGAAAGGATCCCAGGGCAAACCAGACGAATATCCCGGACGACAGTGTCAGGCCGGACATCTAGGCATCCCCCTCTGACTTTCCCCAGTCGACGGTGTACACCGCACCGGAGATTATGACGATGACCGTTAGGCTCAGCCAGAAGGCGAAGGAACCGTACAGAGAGCCCCTGTCTCTGAGAGGGCCAAAGGGCAAGGCCAGGTTTAACACCGCCACGACAATCATCCACCAACACCACTTACTTTCCCTGCTCACCATACAAAACAATCCCTTCCGTTTACCTTACGTCAGAATCGGGCAAGAAAGCCCGATTGTCTTAGCCCTTCCTCGATGCCGTCCAGGAGTTCCTCGCTGTCCGCCTCCACTGTGTGGAGATGAAACCCGCCGGAGAGCCCCAGAAGGGGCCTACGTCCGGTGGTCTCCATTAGCGTCATAAACCGCCGAACCTCCTCGCCGGTTGAAACGTCCACGTTTCCCCTTATCTCGCCGTAGATGGGGTGGTCGATAAAGACGTCCACCACACGCCCCCCCAGGGAGACTATGAGATCCAGTTCGTCGTAGAGCTGTTCCGCCTGGTGACAGACCGCCATCACCCGCCTTGGCCTGTCCTGGGACCTATCTACCCGATACCCCCGAGACATTGCGACAACGGGGACCCCTCTTCCTCTCAGCGTAGCCACGTCCTGGACGATAGCCTGACGGCTGACACCCAGCCGTTCCGCAAGGGCCCCTCCGCTTAACGGCTCCTCCGACGATTCCAGAGCCTCCAGAAGCCCGTTCAGCCTTTCCTCTCTGCCCATAAAATCACCTCTCAAACGGGACTGATTATAGCAGCTACTAGCAGAAAGACAACTGGTCCCTGAGAGAGACTAAAAAATATTCCCTATGGACGACGGCGGTCGCCCATAGGGAATATTAGGGATTTTAGGCTATTTCAGGGGCTTTAGGCCCTGCTGTTTGACGTCGGATACCTTAAACCGAGAGATTTGGGACATAAGGTCGTCCCCTTGGTGGCTCATGTCCTTCGCCCTCTCCGCTAGGGCCTCCGCCACCTTGGCGGTGTCCTCGGAGGCCTTGGCCATGTCCTGGACGAACTCGGCTATCTCTGTGGTGCCCACGGTTATCTGGTCCATGGCGGAGGCCATCTCCTGGCTGGACGCCGCCTGTTCTTGAGCTGTGGAGGCCACAGAGTTTATTGCGTCTATGACCTTGGAGATCTCCTCTA
Source organism: Dethiosulfovibrio salsuginis (assembly GCF_900177735.1). Taxonomy (NCBI): domain Bacteria; kingdom Thermotogati; phylum Synergistota; class Synergistia; order Synergistales; family Dethiosulfovibrionaceae; genus Dethiosulfovibrio; species Dethiosulfovibrio salsuginis. Next base: position 26,903 of record NZ_FXBB01000003.1, read on the forward strand.
GGGCCACGTTAAGCTCCTTCCCCGCCTCCTCCGCTCGCCGGACGATCTTTTCCATGGTCCTGCCGGTCTCCTCGGTCACAGAGATGGACCGGTTGGTGTTGGACTCCAGTGTATCTATGAGCTTCGAGACCTCCCCAGCGGCGGTGTTGGACTCCTCCGCCAGCTTTCTGACCTCCTCGGCGACGACGGCAAAACCTCTACCGGCCTCCCCAGCTCTGGCGGCCTCGATGGCTGCGTTGAGGGCCAGGAGGTTGGTCTGATCCGCTATTCCCGTTATGGTATCCACAAAGCCAGCGATATCCCTTACCGCCGAGGCCAGCTCTCCCATGGATTTGGCGCTCTCCTCGGACCTCTTCTCCACCTCCGACAGGTCTTTGACGACTCCATCCACCTTGCGGACCGACTCCTGGGCTATCTTCCCGGCTTTCTCCCCTGCGGCGGAACCGTCGGAGGAGGCCCTTGCCATGTTCTGGGCACCGCTGGAGACCTCCTCTATGCCTGCGGTGGTCTCCTCTATGGAGGCGCTGTTGGACTGAGAGAGCTCCGAGGCCCGATCCAGGCCCGATCGGATCTTATCCATAGAATCGCTGGTATCGTTGGAGATTCCAGACAGGGTGTCCGACGATTCGGAGATACTAGAGGCGACCGCCTTTATTTGGGCCACCGTCTCCGCCTGGCCGGTTATCATGGCGTATATGGCGTCGGCCATGTCGCCTAGCTCGTCTTTGGAGCGAACTCCGAACTCCTCTCGAGATACGGTGAGGTCCCCTTCTGTCGCCCTGCCTGCGACCTCGACGACCTTCCTCATAGGGGCGGTGATCTTTTTAACGATCAGCCATACCGCCAGGACTATGAGGATCAGGCCAGCTAGAGAGATGTAAAGGGTCATGTAGAGAAGTCTGTTCGCCACTCCCATTACCTCATCGATCCTTATCACCGTTCCGAAGCTCCAAGGTGTGCCAGTAGTGCCTATTGTTACCGGGGCAAAGGCCTTTAGAGTGGTCTCCTGCAACGCCTCTGACCAGGCCTCGTCGAACCATAGATCCCCCTGTCTTATCCTTCCGAGGACCTCCTCCCCTCCTGGAACCTTTATCTCTCCGGCGACATCTCCCACCCTGGCCAGATCAGGGTGGGCGGCGACGGTGCCTTGATAGGTCAGCAACCTCCCAAAACCCGTATCGTAGAGCTTTGTATTCTTGGTTATAGCCTGAACATCGTCCATAGCTATATCCACTCCGACTACACCTGCGATCTTTCCCTTTACCTCCACGGGGACAGATAAGGTCGTCATAAAAACAGATTTACCTGCCACTTCGTAATAATACGGTTCGATAATAGCCTCTTTACCCCCCTTGAGAGGTATCAGATAGTAGTCTCCATCACCTGGGACGGTATAGCCCTTCAGAGGCTCTACATCTATTTTATCGCCGTCTCTATACCAGTAGGGGACGAACCTGCCGGTGTCGTCGTGACCGGTGGTGTAGGCGTAGGCCTGGTCCTGGCCGTCGAAGGCATCGGGCTCCCAACAGGTCCAGATGCCCACAAAGCCCGAGTGTCGCCGAAGGGTCTGGACTAACAGGCGATTTGCCAGCTCCCTATCCCCATCGCCTACCTCGGTGATGCCCTCCATCACGTAGGCCAGAGTCCTGGCCACCTCTAGGGCCACGTCAAACTCGGCCTTTATGTAGTTTGCGTATTCCCTGGATCGGCTGATAGCCAGTTGCCTGGCCTGTTCCACGTTCTCTCCACGGCTCATGTAGGTGGATGCACTGATTATCACGACGAACACGCCTAGCACTACAGTAAGGACGAAAGCTATTATCTTGCCCTGTAATCTAAGATGCCACTTCATACACAACCCCTCCGTTCAGAAATATCTAAAGTAATGATAGCACAAAAAAAAGGAGACCGGCAAAGCCGATCTCCTCCGTTGACATAGGTTATTACATATGGATGCCGACGCCGATCCCTATAGGAAGGCCTAAGGTGAACCAGATGGCCAAAAGGGCGGTCCATCCCAGCAGGAAGCACACCGAGAAGGGCAGCATGGTGGAGATAAGGGTACCGATCCCTGCGTCTTCGTCGTAGGCCTGAGCGAAGGCGACTATAACTGCGAAGTAGGACATCAGGGGCGAAATGATGTTGGTGGTGGAGTCGCCGATACGGTAGGCGACCTGGGTGAACTCAGGGGTGAAACCCATCTGCATCAGCATAGGGATAAACACCGGAGCCATGATAGCCCACTTGGCCGAGGCGGAGCCGATGAACAGGTTGATAAAAGCCGACACCAGGATGAAGGCGATTATCAGAGGCAGGCCGGTGAAGTTGATGGCCTGGAGGAACTCGGCACCTTTGGCGGCCAGGATGACCCCTAAGTTGGTGTAGCTGAAGTATTTGATGAACTGGGCGGCGAAGAAGGCCAGAACCAGATATCCTCCCATGGTGCTCATGGATTTGGACATAGCGTGAACCACGTCCTTGTCCGACTTGATAGTGCCAGCTCCCAGGCCGTAGGCGACCCCAGGGAACAGGAAGAACATCATTATGACCGTCACTATGGAGGTCACAAAGGGAGACCTGCCTAAAATCTCGCCGGTGGCCTGATCTCTCAGGATTCCGCCCTCAGGCAGTAGCATGGCTAGCATGATCCCGACAAAGATGACGATGGAGATCGTGGCAAAGCGAAGGCCTCTTCTCTCCTCGGCGGTCTGCTCGTCAAGGCTGACCTTATGGGATCCACTGTACTCGCCGAGACGAGGCTCGACGATCTTCTCCACCACGAACCAGCCTATAAAGGAGATCAGGAAGGTGGACGCTACCATAAAGTAGTAGTTAGCGGTAGCTAGAACGTTGTAGCTGGGGTCGAGGATCCTTGCTGCCTCGGTGGAGATCCCTCCCAGAAGGGGATCGATGGTCCCTACTAACAGGTTAGCGGAGAAACCACCGGAGACTCCGGCGAAGGCGGCAGCCAGACCGGCCAAGGGGTGACGGCCGAAGTTCATGAAGATAATGGCACCGAGGGGAACCAGGACGACGTATCCGGCGTCGGAGGCCACGTTGGACATAACTCCCAGGAAGACCACCACGATTGTGATGAGCTGCTTAGGGGTGCCCATGACAACCTTACGGATAAGGGCCCCTATAAAGCCCGTTCCCTCCGCTACGCCGACTCCCAGCATGGCCACCAGGACCGTACCGAGAGGGGCAAAGCCGGTGAAGTTACTGACAGCACTGGAGAACATATAGCGAATACCGTCGGCGTTCATCAGACTGATAGCGTTCTTCACGACGACCTGGGACTCACCTTTGGACACGGTGGTGTACTGGGCGGAGACCCCTGCTCTGAAACAGAGCTCGGAGATAAAGACCACCGCCATGGAGAAGAGCAGGAACAGGGTTGCGGGATGGGGGAGGGCGTTTCCGCCTCTCTCGACGGCGTCCAGGAACCTGTTCAACAGACTCCTTTTTTTGTTGGCTTCTGCTTTGTTTGAAGTCGACATTTGATACTCCCTTCGTGTTGTTAGGATATTAAGATAAATAAAACCAAAGCTACGGCGACTACGGATAGATCCTCCCTTCTCCTACCGGACAGGTGTGTCATATTTTTCACGGTCTACTATACAATAACCTGGTCATTATGGCAAAGGGATTTTTTCTTCTATATCAGAGATATCTACAAAAAAAATATCTAGAAGTATATCGTTGAATCAAGTGAATCTAGCTATTGAACTTACGTTTACATACATAAATGATCAAATTGAACAAAAAAACAGCGGAGCTCGGGAAGACCTGAGCTCCGCTGTTTTTTACTTTTTATCCAGGCGACGAGAAGGTCTTTTGGCCTTGATGCCGTCTATGTCTATATTTATTAGGAGATTTATACCGTCTCCTTGAGCTCCTTGGCGTAGTGACAGGCGACCCATCTTCCTGGATCTATCTGCCTGAGCTCGGGAGTCTCGATGGAACACCGCTCCTGACGATAGCGACAGCGTCCCGCAAAACGGCAGCCCGCCGGAGGCTCTATAGGACTCGGCACATCTCCCTCGAGTATGATCCTCTTGCTCCTGTCCACGTCCATCTTGGCGATAGGTATAGCCGAGAGAAGGGCCTGGGTGTAGGGATGGAGGGGATCCTTGAATATAGACCTATAGTCGGTCAGCTCCACCATCGACCCGAGATACATAACGGCGATACGGTCGGATACGTGTTTAACCACGCTGAGGTTGTGAGATATAAACACGTAGGTATAGCCAAACTCCTTCTGGAGGTTGTTAAGCAGGTTCAGAACCTGAGCCTGAATACACACGTCAAGGGCGGATACCGGCTCGTCCAGGACTATAAACTCGGGAGAGAGGGCCAGAGAGCGGGCAATACCTACCCTCTGTCTTCTGCCTCCGTCGAGCTCGTGAGGATAGGCGTTTACCAGTCTCTGAGCCAATCCAACGGTGTCCATGAGATCTTTCACCTTTTTTATCCTGTCAGCGGAGTTGGAGAAAACTTTGTTGACCAACAGAGGCTCGGAGATAAGCTCCGACACGGAAAGTCGGGGGTTCAAGCAAGAATAGGGATCCTGAAAGACTATCTGTATCTTCTTTCTCATTTCCTTCATCCTAGAGCTAGAAAGCTTTAGGATATCCTCTCCCCAGAACTTGACCTCTCCACTGGTGGCCTCCAGAAGACGGATCATGGCCCTCCCCAGAGTGGACTTACCGCATCCCGACTCTCCCACCAGGCCAAGGGTCTCGCCCTTGAGTATGGAGAAGGAGACGTCGTCCACGGCGTGAAGCATCCCTCTTTTCGTGTGGAAGTATTTTTTTAGATTTTTTACCTCCACTATAGGCTGTCCGGTGAGACTCATTATTTCACCTCCGTGGCGGCTGAATCTTTAAGCAGCTTCTTTCCCCATACGGGACAGGCGACGAAGTGCCCCGGTTCGATCTCCACCATCTCAGGAACCTCCTGAGAACAGGTCTCCACAGCGTAAGGACACCTAGGGTGAAACGAACAGCCGGAAGGGATATCTGTCGGATCGGGCATAAGTCCCTTTATGACCTTGAGCTCGTCCTCGTCCTCGGTAAGATCGGGGATTGAGTTGAAGAGCCCCTCGGTGTAGGGATGGGCAGGACGGTTGAACAGCGCCTCGGTGGAGGCGTACTCAACGACCTTACCGGCGTACATTATGGCCACCTTGTCGCACATCTCCGCCACGATCCCCAGGTCGTGGGTTATCATGATGAGGGAGGTGTTGATCTTTCTGCGAAGTTCCTTCATCAGCTCGAGGACCTGGGCCTGGATCGTCACGTCCAGAGCGGTGGTCGGCTCGTCGGCGATAAGAAGGGCGGGATTACAGGCCAGTGCTATGGCTATTACCACCCTCTGTTTCATCCCTCCGCTGAACTGATGAGGAAAATCTCTGGCTCTCTCTTTTTTGATACCCACCATCTCCAACATCTCCACCGCCCTCTCAAGGGCCTGTTGCTCGGTGACGTCGTTGTGGAGCAGTACCATCTCGGCTATCTGTTTATCCACCGTGATGACGGGGTTTAGGGAGGTCATAGGGTCCTGGAAGATCATGGAGATCTTTCCACCTCTAATGGCTCTCATCTGGCTCTCGGTCTTAGAGAGCAGATCCTCCCCTTCAAAGATTATCTTGCCTCCAATGACCTTTCCTGGAGGATCGGGAACCAGCCTCATAATACCGAGGGCTGCGGTTGTCTTTCCCGCTCCCGTCTCTCCAACGAAGCCGAGGTTTTCGCCGTACCCCAGGGAGAGATTCAGGTTTTCAACGGCGTGGACAGTGCCACTTTCGACGACGTAGTGAATGGTCAAGTCCTGTATATCGAGAATAAATTTTTTATCGTCCATTTGAGTCATCCCCCGCTCCCTACCTTCTTAGTTTCGGATCAAGGACGTCCCTGAGGCCGTCACCGAGGAAGTTAAGGGCCAAAATAGTGATCATTATGGCCAGGCCAGGGAATATGGTCATGTATGCGTAATCTCTAATGTACTCTCGTCCGCCGGAAAGCATAGCACCCCACTCAGGGATCGGGGGCTGAATACCAAGCCCGATAAACGAAAGTCCTGCGGCGGTCAGTATGGCACTGGCTACGCCCAGAGTACACTGAACGATGATCGGAGCGAGACAGTTAGGGATAATGTGCTTAAGGATTATCCTGGAGTCGGAGGAACCGACAGCCTTCGCCGCCTCGACGAACTCCTGATCCCTCAGGGAGAGCACAGACCCCCTTATGATACGGGCATACTGTGGGGTGCTGGATATACCTACCGCCACCATCATGTTATAGAGACCGGGCCCCAGGGAGGCGGCGATGGCTATAGCCAGGAGTATAGACGGTATCGCCAGGAGGATATCCATACATCTCATGATAATGTTATCTATCCTGCCGCCGTAGTAGCCCGCCACCGCTCCTAAAAAGCCACCGAAGATAACCGAGATGGAGACCGCTATCAGGCCAACCTGAAGGGATATCCTTGAACCGTAGATTATCCTGCTGAAAATATCCCTGCCGAACTCGTCGGTGCCGAAGAAATGCTCCTTGGAGGGAGCCTGAAAGGCGTCCATCAGGCTTTGCTGATCATACCTGTAAGGGGCGACAAAATCGGCGGTTATAGCAAAGAAGATCAGTAGACCTACTATAAACAGACCAAACATAGCCAGAGGGCTCTTACAAAGCCGCTTCCAGATCCCCAGAAGTCCTGCTTCGCTTTTTACTTTTACGGAAGACTGTACACTCATGTTATACCCTCCTCTACTTGTACTGTGCCCGGATCCTTGGATCGACGTAGGCGTAGAGAAGATCGACCAGAAGGTTCACCAAGCTGAAGGTGATGGCTATGAACAGCACTCCACCCTGCACCATAGGATAGTCTCTCATCTTAATGGCCTCGACCATGAGGCGGCCAACTCCTGGAATTGAGAATATGGACTCGGTGAGAACCGCACCGGCCAGCAACGTGCCGAACTGGAGGCCTACTACCGTAACTATAGGGATAAGGGCGTTGCCCAGAGCGTGTCGCCATATGACGATTCGCTCGATCTGGCCCTTTGATCTAGCGGTACGGATGTAGTCCTGTCTGACGACCTCCAACATGCTGGAGCGGGTCATTCTGGTTATAACCGCCAGAGGGTTACAGGCCAAAGTCAGCGTCGGAAGGACCAGCGTGGCCCAGGAGTCAAAGCCAGAGGAGGGAAACCACCGAAGCTTTACGGAGAAAAGAAGGATCAGCAATAGGCCCTGCCAGAACACCGGCATAGATAGCCCTACTATGGCCAAAAATCGGGTTATATTGTCGAAAAAGCTGTTCTGCTTTATGGCCGACAGAATGCCTATAGGAATTCCAAAAAGGACCGCCGCGATGACGCAACTGACAGCGAGCTTGAGAGTCGCGGGGAAAGCGCTCATTATCTCGTCGAAAACCGGCCGTCTGGTCATGTAGGAGCGACCTATGTCGCCCTTCGTGACCGCCTTAACGACGTAGTTGCCGAACTGCACAAAGAAGGGATCGTTTAGCCCCTCTTTTTCCCTGAACTCGTGAAGGGCCTCTTCTGTGGCCTGTTCTCCCATGACTATCCTGGCAGGATCTCCTGGGGTTAAATAAAGCAAAGTAAAAACAATAAAGGCGACTCCGAGCATAACCGGAATCAAAGAGACAATTCTCTTGAAAATATACTTTATCACTGTTCATCCACCCTCCTGGACATGAGAGAAGCAGGAGCTAGTTATGCGGCTCCTGCTTCTCCCGTAGGATCGGTTATAGATACGGAGTTATCTTACTTAAAGGACACGCCAGCGAGGTTATGGTATCCCCTGGCGCTGGGAATGAAGTTCTCCACTTCGTTTTTGACGCCGTAGAAGGTCTCCTCGGCATAGAGATAAAGGTAGGGGTTCTGCTCGTTAAGCCGCTTCTGAAGGTCCATGTAGAGGGCCTCTCTCTCAGGGCCGTCGGGCATGGTCTTGCCTTTGTCGATAAGGGCATCGATCTCTTCGTCGTGGAATTTGGCGTAGTTGGATCCTCCACCGGAATGGACGATACCGGACATGATGCCGTCTGGGTCGACGCTGGAGATGGTCCAACCGAGGATGTACATATCGTGGTCACCGAGCTTGAGGCCGTCGAGGTATGCTCCCCACTCGAGGACTTTAGCCTCTATCTCTATTCCAACTTCCTTGAGCTGAGCCTGGAAGATCTGGGCCAGGTCGACTCTGGGCTTGTAGGCGTTGGACCAGATCTGGGCCTTAAGGGGCAGCTTGACTCCCGCTTCGGCGAGGAGCTGTTTAGCTCTCTCTACGTCCCTCTTGGGCATAGTAGCGCTCTGGTCGGAGTATTTGATGGTCTTGGGAACTAAGCTGACAGGAGTCTCACCGGTACCACGGAAGACTGCGTGTCTGGCACCGTTGATATCGAGGGCCAGCTTGACGGCCTCACGGACCCTGGGATCGTTCCAAGGCTCTTTGGCGGTGTTGAAGCCCATGAAGCAGGTGGAGTGCTGATAGGCGCTGATTACGTTAAGATCCTTGTTGTCCTTTACCCTGGAGACGTCGGCAGTGGGGATAAGGTAAGCGATATCGACGGCACCGGTCTCGAGCTCGATGGTACGGTTGACGCTCTCAGGGACGGAACGCATGACGAGGGTCTTGTAAGCGGGTTTGTCTCCCCAGTACTCCTCGAAACGCTCAAGGACCAGCTTGTCGTTCTTGACCCATTCCTTCATGGTGAAGGGGCCGGTTCCCACGGGGTTCATGGGATACATGTCGCCCTTCTCCTCGACGGCTCTCTGGTTGACTACGGCCAAAGAGGTGTGGGCCATGGTCCCCCAGAAAGGGGTAAAGGGATACTTTATCTTGATGACGACGGTGTAGTCGTCCTCGGCCACAACACTCTCGATTATCTCGGGATACTGCTTTATGGCAGATCCCAAGGGGCTCTTGGCCCTCTCGATGGAGTAGAGGACGTCAGCCGCGGTGAAGGGATCGCCGTTATGGAACTTGACGCCCTTGCGGAGAACGAACCTGTAGGTAGTGGGGTCGATCTGCTCGAACTCCTCGGCCAACAGGGGGATAGGGTTACCTTCATCGTCGAGATCGATAAGGGTCTCGTTGATATGGCAGATAGCGCCGCTTGCGGCCACCTCGTTCTGGACGATGGGGTCAAGAGAGCGAGCGTCGTAGATGTTGGCGATAGTCAGAGTGTCCTTCGCCAGTGCGGGGATCGCCATGAGCCCCAAGAAAACCGCTGAGAGTACTACCCAGGTTAAGCCTTTGGTGCGCCTTGTTCCTTTCATTGCTTCATCTCCTCCTTTTGATTTATACCAGACAGGATGTAAGGCCGACAGGCCAACACCTCTTCTGCTACGGAAAACTCCTCGTTTTTATATGTTCAGCTAAGAGAGCTTGACAGATTTAAGGTTATCGCGCTCTAACTTGATGAGGATAGCTATTTAGCAGGGTGGCTCTAAAAACTCTGAAAAAGACGTTTTTTACAGGCTCCTTCACTAGATTAAGGCCTGCATTCAAAGTTGGATCCGTTTTACCATCCGTCCATAACTCTATCGGTTTTATCCGAATTTGTCAATTGTTCTTTTTTACCAGTCAAGCTGGGGCTGTCCGTCCACGAAAACCTGGACAGGTCGACTTCTCACGTCCAGTGGATCTCCCGACCATACGACAAGGTCGGCGTCCTTTCCTGACTCTATGGAACCGAGGCGATCCTCAAGCTCGAGATGGCTTGCCGCCTCTACGGTGAGGGCCTTAAGGGCGGTCTGTTCGTCCAGGCCAGCTCTGACAGCCAGGGCCGCCGCCACAGGAAGATTTTCTATAGGTATGACAGGATGGTCGGTTATAAGACAGAAGGGGACCCCTGCCTCCTTAAGGGCCAGGAGGGTGTGCCAGCCTTTGTCACGGACCTCCACCTTGGTCTTGCTGGTCGCCGTTGGGCCTACCGCTGCTTTTACCTTTTTCTCCGCAAGATAGTCCGCTATGAGATGGCCCTCGGTGCAGTGCTCCAGGGTATAGCGAAGGCCAAACTCGTCGCATATCCGAATAGCGGTGCATATATCGTCGGCCCTATGGCAGTGGATCCTCATGGGCACGGTGCCGTCCAGTACGGGGAGAAAGTTCTCCATTCCCTGATCCAGAGTGAAGTGTTCTCCCTTCTTCTCCGCCTGCTCCTTCTTGGCCCGGTAGTCAAACGCGTCACCTATGGCTTTTCTCATACAGGCGGCGTTGCCCATCCTGGTGGAGGGGAACCGTCCCTTGCCGCCCTGCCAGTTAACCGGGTTCTCGCCTAGGGCAGCCTTCATCCCAGAATGAGCCCTGATGACCATGCGGTCCACTATGTTGCCGACGGGCTTGACAATGACACCGGTCCCACCGATTATGTTGGCGCTCCCAGGCAGTATCTGCATACAGGTGATGCCAGCCTCGACGGCGTTCCTAAACCCCTCGTCGGAGGGATTGATGCCGTCTATGGCCCTGACGTGGGGGGTAACGGCGGAGGTATCCTCGTTCACGGCGTTCATGGCTCCGGGAACACCTTCCTCGCAGATTCCGGCGTGAACATGGGCGTCTATGAAGCCTGGGGTGACGATTCTGCCCTCTACGTCCAGGACTGTAGCTCCCTCTGGGACCACCCCACCGGACTCTAGAGAGACTATCTTCCCCTTATCCATCACTATGGTTCCGTTCTCCACCACGCCACAGGCCATGGTGATGACCTTGGCGTTCACAATAGCTTTCACCTAAAAACCCCTCCCTTTGTTTTGGTACGAAACTCTCAGAACATTGTAGTCCAAAACACCTCCGAAAGAAATCACGTCCGACTAGAGGGACTATAGAAAAAAGCACCGCCCCCCTAAATTGAGGGAGGCGGTGCTTTTTTGATCGTTATCTACGGAAGAATATCACAGGCAAAGCCAATAGCAACAATCCAGGGTGAAGCCCTAAGGAACAACCACCGCCTCCTGTCGATGGATCGGGGTCAGGAGCGGGACCAGGCCCAGGAGCAGGGGACTTTGCCTCCAGAGGGGCGGTCAGCAGCTTGACATCTCTTAAGACCCCATCGACACTTCTTGGCTTCTCGTAATCACTACCGTCTTTCAACTCAAAAGACTGGTCTGATGTGGAATAAGCGGAGAACCATCCCTTTGAAGGCTGAGATGGAATCTCGTATTTGACAGTCTCATAGTTAAAAGCAAAGGTAACGGTCCGCCTATAGGTCCTGTCGGAGGAAGACACGTCGGAAGAACGACTTAAAACTACGCTGCTCTTGCCGGAATCGAGAGATATTTCCATGGTCTCTAAGACAGGGTAGTGAGTGTCATCGGACACCAAAAGCCAGCTGTCACTCTCGATATCGGACAGCCCCAAAAGGGACGCTATATCAGCGGAGGTTATGTCGCAGCTTGTGATCTTGACGTCCAAAGGAGCTATAACCGGATCTCCAGAGACAGTTCCTCCGTTAATATCGGGTTTTTTGACGTAAACGCCGGAAACCGAGGTAGTCTCTCCTCCTGTAATTAGCACGTCCCGGGAAACCGGAGTGTACCACTTATCCCCTGAGACATCCCCAAACTCCAGCCTGTAGGTTCCTCTGTCAATCGACCTCGCCACGTCGAAGGAGGCCCATACCGCATCACCAGAGACCCTCCAACCTTGGGACGAGCTTTTAGCCTCCAGAGGAGAGGCGGTTACAGCGAGACTACCGACCTGTATTTCCTGGTAGATCCCCGACAGGGACCTAGAGGATCCTGATGTAAGGTTGATTCTCTCGGGAGAGGGAGTCGTCCATCCTCTGATCGGCCTGTAGGAGACCGTATAATCTCCAGGAGCGAGAGCCGCCAAAGAGGAACCTGAGTCGTTCCATACACCACCGCCGTCGACGCTCCACTTAGCACCGGCGGACACCGCCGCCGCAGGGGTTATTGTGACCGACAGAGAAGCGGGAGCGGGAGAGCTTCTGCGAACGGCAAAGGCCTTAAGACAGACGTTAGCCGTCGGATCAAAGGTGGTCATATCGGTCCAGGAGCTCCCGTCTGCGGAGAAATAACTCTGACCAGGGGAAGCCGATGCCTTGTCCGAATAGCCGACAATCCGTCTCTCAACTGCAATAGGGCTATCGTAGCCGGGAGTCGTTAGCCTGACCACGACGGAGAAAGACTGCCCCGAGGTCAGAGCCACCGACGACGCCAGAGGTACTGTGTAGTATCCAGGGGCCTGAAGGGTGCCGACCTGGCCGTCTATGGCCTTCGTCCCGGAGATAGGGCCAGAAACGGAACCGGTGTAGACCGATATGGAGTAGGAGTTGCCGACTCCGCCGGCGTAGAAGGACACCGCTCTTAGATCGGAGTCCTCGGATGCGGTGAAGACGTTAGCCATCCATGCGGTATCGTTAACCGATCCCGAGGGCTTAAACGACCCCGTCCATCCCAGAGGATCGTACTGATAAACCGTATCGTAGGTAGCAGGATCTCCGCCTACGTAGGCAGCACCTGTGTCTATTACGGCGTCGTAATAGGACAGATAGAAATAGCCGTTGTCCCCCCAGGTCGATCCCCAGGAGTTTTTGACTATCCAGGCTCCATCATAAGGGGGTAGATTAGCGGAATTAAAATTTGATCTCGAGTAGTCATCGTCCCAACCTACAACCGTCACCGCATGGTTAGCTCTGCCCACTGACAGACCATCAGGGTTCCCCGACGGGATATAAGAGGCGTAGGTCGAGGGGTTGAAGTAGGGAGAATTATTCCAGTTGCCAGTCTGAGGATCACCAGCATACATTCCAACGGAAACCGCACCGTGGCTCATAAGGGCCTGCTTTATGTTCTCGATACTGGCTTTTTGATATCGAGTATCCGAATCATAGTAGAAGTAAAAAACATTGCGAAGAAATCTGCTCACCGGAGCGGACGCCGAAGGGGCGACCGATCCATAAGGAGCGTCTGCCTCGTTAACCGCACCGGTTCCTCTGGCCAGGAGGGCTATAGCCTTAAAATCGTCGCCCCCTCTGTTCATTACTCCGGGAAAATCGGAGGCGGAGTAGTTGCCAAACCCCACCAAAGAAGGACTCTGATCGACGTAACCGAAGTAGGCTAAAAACTGCTCAGAGTAATCAGGGCTGGCCAGTCCCGCCTTTAAGGCAGTGGACTCCAGGGAAGCTGTCGCGCTGAAGGTCCAGCAACTACCGTAGGGATTCTGATTTCTGACGGGAGTCACTAAACCCAGATCCCTGAGATCGTATGCCGCGGGAAAGCTCCCCCTCTTCCCATGAGGGCCAGAAACCGACACTCCTGCCAGGTGGCTGAGATCCACCGGCGATGGGGTCCTGCCGTTGATAGCATCTCCAGCTGAAAGCCCCTTACTCCTCTCCATGTACCTCTGAAAAGCCGGGTTTACAGGGGCCATCTCGTTTGCCCAGGCCGAGGCGGACAGGGTCAACAAAAGAAGTGTCAACATCACTAAACCATTTTTAAGTTTCAACTCGCATCTCTCCCTTCTGTTGGTCGGCCCAAGGCCAACTGCACAACTTTCTGAATCTACACCATACTCTTCATTAAACACCATCTTCTATAGGCTGTCAAGGCGGCGAGAAGAGACTAAAAAAGAGAAGGGCCCACCGATCGGTAGACCCTCCTGCAAATACTAAAGCTCGCTCCACTCTCCGGGATTGGCCAGTATGTGGTCCACCACAACCGAACCAACCTTAAAACCGTTTGTCATTCCTATGGAAAACCCACCGGAGGAGGCGGCGAGGCTCTCCTTGACGGTCTGGTCAGGGTGGGGCCCGTCGAAGTTGACCACGTCCCTAACGACCAAGTATCTGTTCAGATAACCGAAGTTCCGGAGGACCGCGGCGAAGGCGTTGTCCTCCATCTGTGTGACCATGTAGGTTCCAGCGTCGTACTGGGAGCAGATATAGTCGGCGGTCTCGGATGAACCCTGACCGTGCCAGTAGGCATCGCTGGTCACGGAGACCCCCATCTGCACCGATGGGGCGGCATTTGCCGCCTTCTGGGGATAGAGGGCCCTGTATGCGACGGCTTTATCGTCGTCGGATAGCTCCACCGACTTCGTAAGATCGTAGGCCTTCTGGGCCATGGCCCTGTTTAGGGGTATGTAGCCGGCGTCCCTGAAGTCGTCCATCACCATAAAGGTCGGCTCACCGGATACACCGTCGGACTGTTTCCAGCTGTGTCCCAGCTCGTAGTCCACCACGGCATCGCACCAGACCACAGAGCCCAGGGTGCTTCTCTCCGGCGACGCACCGGCACAGCCGGAGGTTATAAAATAGGCGTCGCTGAAGTCGAAACGGGGATCTTTAAGTATGGCTGTGAGGGTAGCAGCGGCCTGGGCCTTTCCCATGCCGGTCACGATGCCGGCCACGCCGGAATCCGCCACAAACAGAGGGTAGGGAGCACCTAGCACGTCGTAGGGCTGATTCTCCATGAGATACCCCTCGTACCAGTGCTGAAACTCACCGGCGAAGTCCCCGGTGTTCTCCCCGATCTCGAACATCGCCATAACCAGGACCTTAACCTTGACCGGCTCACCGGCAAAGGCGGAGCCGACCAGCACCATGACCGCTAAAAGCGCGCCGAACAAACTACGTTTGAACTTATCCACCGCGAACACCCCTTACTTTTATTTGTTTAGACAAGGATATGTCAACTTTACTTTCCGGTCAAGGGGTCACCACGTCGCGACGGTGCCGTCGGCCCTGGGTTCGGTGGCTCCGACCAGGCTGCCATCGGAGGTCCTGAAAACCATCTGTCCCCTTCCAAAAGAGTCTGAGTTCAGCGATATCGATACCCTATGGGCCAACCTCTCCAGGGCCTGGGCCAGATCCGACGGAAACGACGGCTCCACGGTAACGTCAAGCCCTCCGGTCCACTGCCACCTGGGGGCGTCCAGTGCCTCCTGGGGGTTCATACCATGGTCAAGCATCCCGGTCAGAACCTGTAGATGTCCCTGAGGCTGCATATAGGCCCCCATGACCCCAAAGGGACCTATAGGCTCGTCACCTCTGCTGAGGAATCCGGGGATTATGGTGTGATATGGCCTCTTTCCTGGGGCCAGCTCGTTGGGATGGCCCGGCTCCATGGAGAAACCCAGTCCTCGGTTATTGAGGGCTATGCCGGTTCCGGGAACTACGACTCCTGAACCGAACCCTGTGTAGTTGCTCTGAATGAGGGACACCATCGTCCCGTTGCCGTCGGCGACCGCCACGTAAACCGTCCCCCCGCTGTGAGGATCCCCTGCCTCGGGACGTATGGCTCTATCCCCTATCAGATCCCTACGGGATGTCAGATAGTCCGGGGAAAGGAGCTCCTCCACGGGAATATCCCCTCTGTCGGGGTCGCATATATACCTCTGTCCATCGGCGAAGGCCAGCTTTATCGCCTCGATCCTGCGATGGACGGCGAGAGGATCGTCCCACTCCCCTGCCTCCATACCGTCCAGTATCCCAAGGGCCAGAAGTGCGACCAGCCCCTGACCGTTAGGGGGCAGCTCCCACACAGTAGTGTCCCTGTAGTTGACCGAGATAGGCTCAACCCATTTGGGCCTGTAATCTCCCAGGTCGGGAAGATCCAACAGCCCACCGGTCTTTTTGGAAAAACCGGCTATCCTATCGGCGATCTCCCCTCTGTAGAAAGACTCTCCATCCGAGTTGGCGATGGCTTCAAGGGTCCTAGCGTGATTATGGAGCTTAACGATTTGCCCCGGTTTTGGAGAACGACCATCGGGCAAAAAGGTGTCGAACCACGATGCCAATTCGGGGTTATCCGCCTGCTTGTCGTACTTCACCGACGCGAGATCCCAGTTATGGGCCACCACAGGAGGAACTGCGACCCCCGATCTAGCCAGATCTACGGCAGGGGCCAAGGACTCAGAGAGGCCAAGGCGTCCCAACCTCCTTGCCAGTGCGGCCCAGGCTCCGACTGCCCCGGGAACACAGACCGGAAACCATCCCATCTGAGGCAGACGGTCTAGCCCACTCCGTTTGAGCAGATCATTGGTCAGAAGCTTAGGGGACGGACCGCTTCCGTTCATTCCGTACATCCTGCCGTCCTTCCAGACTATGGCGAAACAGTCGCTCCCGAGGCCATTGCTGGTGGGCTCCACCACCGTGAGAGCGGCGGCGGTGGCCACCGCTGCGTCCACGGCGTTGCCGCCCTTTTTAAGCACGTCCAGACCGGCCTGAGCCGCCTGGGGATGGGACGTCGCCACCATTCCCCTAGAACCGTAAACCAAGGACCTTCTCGATGGATAACGATAACGATGAGGATCTATTCCTTTAATCATAAAGTCAACCTCCTTCGTCTTCTTCTGTCAGGCATATACAAACACCTCTACTAGGAGTTTAACCTAAAAAGTCGGACATACAAAGGGGCTAAAGGATCGTGAGTCCGTAGACCACCGCACCGACTATCAACAACATATCGGGAACAAGTTTTTTTGCCTCCAGCAAGAGGAACAGGGCGAAGAGCCCCACCACCTGAGAGACCGCCCATAGCGTTGAGCTGCCTGGGAAAGAGCCTATCGTCTCAATCGCCGTGGTGATGAAGGATATGAACACCGAGAGAAATATGGACATAAGGATCGGCATTATAAACTTGGTCATGGATTTCATTCCAGGAGACCGCTTTATCCTGTCGAAGCAGGAAAAGGCCACCAGGGCGTTGGACATAGCGGGCAACACCATGGCAAGCACCAGTATAGCCCCACCGACGCCAGCCCAGATCCCTACTCCCAAAGGGGACATAGACACTCCGATAGGCTTGATGCCGTTAACCCCAAGCCCTGTCCCCGCCAGGCTTTGGACCATATCCCAACCGGAGATGGCGGAAAGCTTGGTGATTATCGGGGAGGGCAGTGCGTTGACTATGGCGATATACTGCATAAGCCTTTCCTTCGAGTAGAGAAACACCTGGGAAGAAGGACCGGCCAGCAGGTCGATGGCAAGGGGAATGAACACCGGGCCTCCTCCGAATGTCATGAGCCCGGTGAAGATCATCCCCCCGAGCAGGCCAAGGTAGGCCACCGAAAGGAGGAAAGGCGAAAGGATAAACAGGGGAGCCAGGAGGATCAGCACGATCAGCCACATCTTGCCGACATCCTTCATTACCACCCCAGGCCCTGAGTCCCCCGAGGAGAGGACATCCTCCGACGGAAGGGCGGGGGTTATCCAAAGTCCTCGGGCTCCCATAATCACCATAAAAAGGACCAATCCCCAACTAAGCCACCATGGGATTGTCACGTCGAGGTTGACCGGCAGGTCGCTGTGTATGAGAAGGAAAATAGCCACCGGAACGACCATCGCCTCCCTAACGAACCTAGGCCAGGGAGCGGAGGCGGTTATAGCCAGGGAGATCATCGCAAGTATTACGAAACCGTTGTCAACACCTACGGAGAGCAGTATCAGACAGAGGACGGAGAAAAAAATCGTTCTGTCGGTTCCCAGAGCCGATCGGCTCTGTTTGAAGAACTTGGCCATCAGAAGGCACAACATGGCGGACACCAGAGGGAATACCGCCACCGTGGACCTCTGGAGTATCAACAGCTTGTCGGCGCTGTCCCCTACGGTGGAGAATATCCACCATATCAACGCCACCACCAGGACGGCCACAGGTCCAACGAGGGCAAAGACCGCCATAACAGCGCCCCAGATTCCCCCAGCCCTGTAGCCTATGACGGCGGCCATCTGAGGCGCCGCCGGACCAGGAAGTGTGTTGGAGAGGGCCAGAATATCGCTAAATGTAACGCTCTTGACCCATCGATATTTCTCCACCGCCTCCTTGTGCATCGCAGGAGCTATGGCCGCCCCACCGCCGAAACCTAACAGTCCAGTCTTAAAAAACGCCAAAAATATCTTCCACAACAACGTCACCACCCCTTTGTCCCGCCGATTATAGTTCAGATTTAGGCAAAGGGAAAATCCTGTAGAACACGGCGTAGAACAGTAGAACACCGGAACCATTATCATAGTCAGGAAGGTTCCGACGAAAAGACCTCCCATTATTGTGACAGACATACCCGAGTACATGGGATCGAACAGCAACGGGGCCATTCCCAGCACGGTGGTCCCGGCCGCCATAACCACCGGCCTCAGTCGAACCACCGACGAGTCCAGTATGGCCAGATATCGGTCCTTGCCGTCTTTTATCTGTATCTCCAGCTCGTCTATGAGGACTATGGCGTTTTTGATCAACATACCCGACAGACCAAGAAAACCTAAAATGGACATAAACCCGAAGGGTATCCCCGACAGGACCATCCCGCCCGATACCCCTATCAAAGAGAGAGGGACGGATAGAAACACTATTATCGGCTTTCTTATGGAGTTAAACAGCAATACAACGGTCAAAAACATAGCGATAAGACACAGAGGAAAGGTCTTCTGTAGCGGTTCCTGGGCCTCGGCCGAATCCTGGTACTCCCCGGTCCACGTCATGGAGTAGCCCAGAGGGACCTGGATAGAGCCTATGGCCTGGGTCAATTCCTGCCTGAGCGTCTCGGCGGTCCCGGAGATGGGGTTGCATTCGACCGAGATGGCCCTTTGACGATCGTGTCTGTTTATGAGGGGGTCCTCCCACACGAGCCTGGAACCATCCACCACGTTCGAGAGGGGGACGAAGCTCCCGTAAGCTCCGCTCCAGACCTGTATATCCTCGAGGGATCCCACAGACTTACGCTCATCCGCAGGAGGCCTCGAGATTATTGGTATCAGTTCGTCGTCCTCCCTGAATATGCCTACCCTGGTTCCCCCATAGGTCCACTGAAGGGCCTGGAGCAGGTCGTGACGGCTGACACCAACCTGGCGGGCACGGCTCTCGGAGAACTGGGGCCGCAACACGTGTACCTGTTGCCGCCAGTCGGTGCGCAGATCTCTCACCATAGGGTTCTGCCTAATAACGTCCATAGCCTGACCGGCCAGGCCCTTAAGGATCGTCTCGTCAGGGCCTCTGAAACGGACGCCAATCTTATACTCCACCCCTGGGCCGTTAGGCAACGCCGTAGGAGATAGCCCCTGCAATTACGATGAGGACCGTCATGACAGCCATGAAGGTCCTTTTTCTGAGAGAAAAACCGGCAGGATTCATCGTTTTAGGGGAGTTACCGACATACCGTCGGTGAGGAAGTCCGCACCGGCCACAACCAAATGCTCACCTGGTTTCAATCCTTCTATTACCGTAAACCGGTCGTCTCCCTGCAACTTGCCCAGGGACACCGATCTGGATCGTACCACCCCTTCTTCTGGATCGTAGACCCACAAGGTAGGGGTGGACGTGGAGATAAAAAACTTTGCCATATGCTCTAACGGCGAAACCTATGAGAACCCCAGATGGCTCAAAAGGTCTGAAAGACGACTGGTAAAACTACAGAAGGATCTGTCTCGTAAGGCTAAAGGTAGCAGCAACAGACAGAAGGCAAGGCTAAAGGTCGCCAAGCTGCACGGTAAGATAGCGGCCCAGAGACGTGATTTTTTGCACAAGGTCAGCACCGAGATCATTCGCGAAAACCAAGCCATAGTGATCGAGGACCTTAGGGTCAAAAACATGTTGAAAAACCATTGTCTCGCTAAAGCCATATCGGAGGTTTCATGGAGCGCGGTTCAGATCGATGCTGGAGTATAAATCCCTGTGGTACGGCAGAGATCCGATAATAGCTGGGGCAAATTATGCCAGCTCCCAACTGTGCTCTGGGTGTGTCCAAGTTGCGGCGTTCGCCACGACAGGGACGTAAATACGGCACAAAACCTACTGAAACTAGCGCTGCCCACCGAAATTAGCACGGCAGTGTAGCTTTGGTACTCACGAGGTCGGGACGACCTTTCGAGCCTGGGGAAACTTGTCTCGTTAGAGATATTGACCAGGAAGCCCCCACTTCTATAAGTGGGGGTAGTTCACACGATCGACCTATTTTAGTCAACCGATCAAAAAATACATCCCATCCTCAAGGCAACTCGCTAAAACTTCTTTATACTCTCACCCTCTCAATACCGTGTATCATATATGCCATAACTTGAAAGGGGTTGATAGGATGGGTTGGAGGTTTAGGGGGACGGTGTTCGCCCTATCGTTGGTGATCGCCGCCACCGCTTGGGGGGAGGAGGTCCTGACACTGGAGGACTGTATGGACATGGCGTCGCTCCACCCCGACCTAGTCGCGGCGGACCGACAGATAGACCTGTCCGACGCAAGGCTATCCAAAGCGGCCTCCCCCTGGAGGACGACTTTATCCCTCAAAGACAGGTACACCGTTCAGGAAAGCAGAGACGGATCCCACAGCGGATCTCTGGGCCTAAGCCAGCGGATATTCGACTCAGGGGTCACCGGGCTCGCTGTTAGAGGCAGCAAGGAGGATAGGCTATCGTCCGTTGAGGACCGGGCCTCGGTGCTACAGGACATCCGCTATTAGGTGGCCCAATCCTACTGCACCTTGCTCAATTCTCATGAGGATCTGTCCATAGCCAGGGAGCTTACAGAGCAGGACAGGCGACACCTGGAGATAGTTCAGGGAATGTACGACGTCGGGGAGAAGCCCCTCATAGACGTGGCCCAAGCCAGGGTCAACGACGTGTTGATGGCTCCGTCGTCGGCATTGAGGATCACCATGCCAGGGCAGGGAGGCAACGGGAAGAGCGGCAAAAGAGCCTCCAACGGAGGAACGGTATATACCCTCTCAGGAGACAGCCCTGTGCCGATGAAGGTCAAAATCGGCATGGCCCAGGATGGATGGATAGAGGTTATCGGCGACCTACAGGAGGGAGTCGAGGTTGTCGTGGAGGTAATATCCAACGGTGGCTCCTCCTCGAGAGGAGGTAGTCCCTTTGGCCCAACACCTGGTGGTCGTAGATAACCTGCATAAAAGGTACGTCCTGGGAGATCAGGAGGTGAACGCACTCCAGGGGGTGAGCTTCTCCGTGGAGAAAGGGGACTTCGTCTCCATTATGGGACCATCGGGATCGGGAAAATCCACCATGATGAACATGCTGGGGTGTCTGGACGTGCCCACCTCGGGCTCCTATCACCTGGACGGTAAGGACGTGGCGAGGATGAAACCTGACGAACTGGCCCGGGTGAGGCGGGATTCGCTGGGATTCGTCTTTCAGGGATTTAACCTACTTCCCAGGACCACAGCACTGGAGAACGTGGAGCTTCCAATGATCTACTCGGGGGTCCCTTCAGGAGAGAGGAAAAAGAGGGCTTCCGAGGCACTGAAACGGGTGGGATTAGGGGACAGGCAAGACCACAGGCCCCACCAGATGTCCGGAGGCCAGCAGCAGAGGGTAGCCATAGCTAGAGCACTGGTGAACAGGGCCCCTATAATACTGGCTGACGAGCCTACAGGAAACCTGGATACAGCCAACAGCACCGAGAAAATGGAGTTGTTTCAGGAGCTCAACGGAGAGCAGGGGATAACTGTCATACTCATAACCCACGAGCCCGAGATGGCCCTCTTCTCTAAAAGGATAATAACCTTCCGGGACGGCTCAATCGTCGAGGACAGGAGGCTGGAACCATGATATCGCCGATCCAGACGACAAAGATATCCCTCCGGGCCCTAGCTGCCAACAGGATGAGGTCGGCACTGACGGTTCTAGGCATAGTCATAGGGGTCACAGCGGTCATAGTGATGTTCGCCGTCGGCACCGGGGCAAGGGAGGAGATCGCAGGGAAGATGTCCGCCCTTGGCAGCAACATGCTCTTTATCAGACCCAACTATATGCCCTCGTCGGGGGCCAGGACCACCACCGTCGCCACCTTGACGGTCAAGGACGGAGAGGCGATAAAGGCGGAGTGTTCCGCTGTGATGGCAGTCGCCCCCACGGTCAACATGAACGCCCAGATCATAAGGGGCAACGCCAACTGGTCCACCAGGATCACCGGGACCACCGTATCCTTCCTGACGCTGAAGGACTGGTCCATAACATCCGGTCGGGAGTTTACCGGAAGTGAGGAGCGAAACTCCGCTAAGGTCTGCCTCCTAGGGGTCACGGTGGCGAAAGAGCTGTTTCAGGACCAGGATCCCCTGGGACAGTCGGTGAGGATAGGGAAGATCCCCTTCACTGTAATAGGGGTATTGGACGAAAAGGGCGAGTCCATGATGGGCGACGAGGACGACGACTTCAGGATAAGGAACGTCACCCAGATGGTGGAGGCCACTAAGTCAGCCACAGCGGTGATGACCATGTTGCTCACCGCTGTGGCGTCGGTGTCCCTGCTGGTCGGGGGAATCGGCATAATGAACATAATGCTGGTGTCGGTGACCGAGAGGACAAGGGAGATCGGCATAAGGATGGCCGTCGGAGCCACCGCCACGGACATCAGGATACAGTTTATGACCGAGGCGCTCATACTGTCGCTGATAGGCGGCTTCACAGGAGTCGCACTGGGGCTTGGAGGAGCCGCCGCCATAACCGCCTTTACCGGCTGGAACACCTCCGTCCCTATGGTCGCTGTGGCCCTGGCGGTAGGGGTGTCGGCGGCCACAGGGGTGTTTTTCGGCTACTACCCAGCCTCCAAGGCCGCCGCTCTGAGCCCGATAGAGGCGCTGAGACACGAATAAAACTAGCTCCACTCGACCCGGTTTCGGCCCAGATCCTTCGCCCTGTAGAGCGCCGAGTCGGCCAGGCCAAGGAGTCGGTCCAGGCCCTGACCCTCCACAGCCACACAGGCCCCTACGCTGACGGAGATGGACACAGGGCCTGATCTGGTGTCCATCGGGGAGGACCCTATTGAGTTGCGGAGCTGATCCAGAAAGGGCCTGGCCTCGTCGGGGTGGGGGAAGCGGAGTATGGCCAGAAATTCCTCCCCTCCCATCCGCCCCACGACCCCTCGTCCACAGCAGGAGCGATCCATCTGTCTCGACAGCTCCATCAGGACGTCGTCTCCGGTCTGGTGTCCGTAGGTATCGTTGACGTTCTTGAAATGGTCTATGTCCAGCACCGCCACCACAAGGTCGCCGGATCTGGAATGGCCATGAGCCAACTCCTCCTCCAGCCTCTTTATTGTGGCCCCTCGGTTTAGAAGGCCGGTGAGACTGTCGTGGGAGGCCTGATACTCCAGGGCTTCTTTGCTCTGGACCAGGGCCCGGTGCATCTCTATCATCCGTCGACCAACCTCTATTCTGGCCCGGAGCTCCCCTGTGTCGAAGGGCTTGGAGACGTAATCGTTCGCCCCTCCGTCCAGTCCCAGAACCACGTCGGACTTCTCCCCTCGGGAGGTAAGCATTATTATGTAAGGAGGCAGGTCTCCCTTGACCTCCCTCACCGCCTTGACCACGTCCAGGCCGTCCATGCCTGGCATAACCCAGTCAAGCACCGCTATAGAAGGGCTGTCCTCCTCGGTCATGATGCGAAAGGCGCTGTCTCCGTCCTCCACCTCCACTGGGTCGTAGCCTATCTTCCTGAGCACCGTCGCCAGGACCGCCCTGGAGGTCATGTCGTCATCGGCTATAAGTATCCTTCTCATTCTCATACGCCTCCCTCAATTTATCGTGCTGAATCACAAGCTCCTCCAGGAGACCCCCTAGGCTTGAGACGTCCCCTTTCTCCAGGGAGTATGCCGCCTGTCTCAGAGGCTCAGCCCCAACCGAAGAGGCCGCCCCTTTAAGGCCGTGGGCCATCGACCGGAGCTCATCAAATTTGCCCTCCGAGTGGGCTCTACCCATGGAGCGTATCTTTCGAGGCAAATCCTCCATAAACCGACCCATTATCTCCATAGCCTGATCCACGTCGCCCATCAACCTGCGGAAGAACCCCTGGCTGTCCCAGGGGGAGAGGGTATCCTCAACCTCCGTGGTCTCGGTGGGCTCAGGGACCGAAAGGGAGGGGAACCACCGCCCCAGCACCCTCGCCAGGGACTCCAGGGTCACAGGCTTGGCCAGATGGTCGTCCATACCGGCGAGGAAAAACCTCTCCCTGTCTCCCGCCATAGAGTGGGCGGTCATGGCCACTATAGGGATCCTGCGGTGAGAGGGCTCGCTGGCCCTGATCGCCCTTGTGGCCTCTATTCCGTCCATCACCGGCATCTGGACGTCCATAAGCACCAGGTCGTAGTCCTGTAGCTTGAGGGCGTCCAACGCCTCCTGCCCGTTGAAGGCCACGTCGCAATTAACGCCGATTTTGCCCAGTATTCCCTTAGCTACCTCCACGTTGGTGGGTATGTCCTCCACCAGAAGAAGCCTGGGGTGTCCCCCTGACGTTGGGGGAAGGCCTATAGACTCGGAAGGAGAGATACAGAGGGCCTCTTTTCCTATGGCCATAGGGATATCCACTGTGAAGGCGGTTCCCTGGCCTTCGACGCTCTCCACGTCGATAGAGCCTCCCATCATCTCCACCAGTTCCCTGGATATGGCGAGCCCCAGCCCCGATCCGCCGTAACGGCGGTTAGTGGCGCTGTCCACCTGGCTGAAGGTCTTGAACAGTCGGTCCATCTTATCCTGTGGTACGCCTATTCCGCTGTCTTCGACCAAAAAGGAGATCACCGGTGGGTCCGATCGCTCTTTTACCGATACCGAGAGGGAAACCGATCCCCTGGCGGTGAACTTTATGCCGTTGCTGAGGAGGTTGGCCAATATCTGTCTTAGCCTGGTAGGATCTCCCTTAACCACCTTTGGAACGTCCTCGTCCAGATTGACGGAGAAGGAAATGCCCTTTGCCTTGGCGGAGAGCTCGAACAGAGGGCATATCTCGTCCAGAAACTCCCCCAGTCTAAAGTCCACCGTCTCAAGCTCCAGCCTTCCAGCCTCTATCTTCGATATATCCAGAACATCGTTTAAAAGGGTCAATAGGGCGGAGGCACTGCCTTTCACCGTCCTAGCGTAGCGTCTCTGTTCGTCGTCCAGGCTCGTGGTGAGAAGGAGGTCCGCCATTCCGATGACACCGTTCATAGGGGTCCGTATCTCGTGGCTCATGTTGGCTAAAAAGGAGCTCTTTGCCTCGCTGGCGGCCTCCGCCTGGGCCTTGGCTTCCAGAAGGTCGGTTATGTCCGTCGCGACGCCTAGGACCGCAGGAACACCCCAGTCGGGGTTGACGTAAGGTATCTTGATGACCTGGAACCATCCCATAGAGCCGTCCTTTCTTACGATCCGCTCCTGTGGAATGAACAGATAGAGCCCTGAGTCTATGACCTGCCGGTCCGCCTGAAAATAGAACTCAACCTCCTCCTCGGAGGCCCGGTAGTCCAGGACCTTCTTCCCTATTATGTCGTCCTGATCCAACCTAAGGGCGTCGGCTGCGGACCTGTTGCAAAGCAGCATCCTACCGTCCCTGTCCCTGGCGAAAATATAGTGGGGGACGGTGTCTATAACCAGTCGGAGATGAGCTCCGACGGCCTCCAGCTTACGTTGGCGGTCCGCTAGGACACGGTTAAGCCTTCTGAGTTTGAGGTGAAAGAAAAGCCCCAAGGTGAAAAGGGTCAAAAAAGCCAGTGAGACCCTGACCAAAAGTCCGTAGTTCACCACCGACTGGACAGTAATGGAGACGTGGCGATTAAAGGCCTCCTGGACGTCCCTGGGAGTTACGGTACTGACCCCTTTATCCAGTATATCCCGTAGCATAGGCTGGGATTTTACAACCGCCATTCGGAAGTGGTTGGTGTACAGAGACAGCTCCCCCGCCACCTTCAGGTTGAAGTAACCCTCTTTCCTTATGGTATAGGCCGCCACAGCCAGGGATCGGACGGTCATGTCGGCTTTTTTTCTGGACACCATGGAGAAGGCCTCCGCCTCGGTGTCCACCAGAAGAATATTGAGATCGGGATAGTTCCTGCGTATGACCTCCTCCACCCCGGTTCCCTTGGGCAACACCACCATCTCGTTGGTCAGCCTGGCGGGGTCTGATATGAAGTCGTGATCCTCTCTGGTGATGAAAACGTTAGGATCGGTGAAGTAGGACTCGGTGAACAGAAGCCATTTGGCCCTATCGTCGGTGCGGTTCAAAAAAGCCAGGACATCGGCGTCCCCTGACTTTACCCTAGCTATGCTGTCCGGCCAACTGGCGGTCGGGACCACGTCTATTGATACCCCGATACTTCGGGATATCAAGCCTATAAGATCGGCGGCTATTCCAGAGTAAACCCCCTCCTGGGAGAGCTTTTCGTAGGGCTCCCAGTCGGGATCAACGCACATCAGCACCGGGCCTAGCTGGTCAAGATAGTCCCTCTCCTCTTGGGTGAGCTCCACTAGGGGCTGAGAGCGGGCCATAGGCGGGAAAAGAAGCCATAGAAGACATAAAGCCAGTGCCAGTGCCAGAGCCCCATTTTTATAACGAAAAATACCGAACAATCGAAAACCTCCCTTCGTCATCCCCCTAAAGATACCACGACAGGGAGGCTTTTCCGAAACACGCCTTAAAAATACACGTCGAAGTCGATCTTCCTACCTCCGCAGTAGGATCGAATCTCTCGGGAAAGGCCGTTCCAGTGGGATCGGTCCTCATCCAGAAATATCCTCCTGTAGAGGGGTATCAGATCGGGGCGGTGGTCCCATATCATCTGGAGGACCCTGCTCTTATAGGGCCATTTGAGCTTCAGGTTCTCGAAACCGTAACGACAGGTCCAGGGGTAGGTGGCCTCGACGATGGAGCGGAAATCGGTTATGGCCGGAAACACCGGGGACACGAAGATCCAGGTGTCCAGCCCCGCCTCTCGGAGGGCTTGCAGGGCGTCTATCCGTTGGGCGACCGGGGAGGCCCTGGGCTCCGATATGGCCCTGAAGGAATCGTCCAAGGTATTCATGGAGATCCCCACCTTTGCCCTCAGCTTGACCAGCAGGTCTATGTCCCGAACCACCAGGTGTCCCTTGGTGAGGACCATCAGGTTAAAATCGCACTGGCTGAACACCATGTCCTCCAGTACCTCCCTGGTGGCCTCCATGCTGGCCTCGAAGGGGTTGTAACAGTCGGTGGCGGACGACATTACCACCGTCTTGCCCTGGATCTTCCTGTAGGGCAGCCGAGAGTGGCAGACCTTCACGTCCACGAAGTCCCCCCAGTCCTCTGTGTGGTCGGTGTGCTGCTTTATGTACTCGGCGTAGCAGTAGACGCACTTATGGGGACAGCCAACGTAGGGGTTTATCGTGAAGTCCACCCCTGGTATGTTCGAGACCGATATGATGGACTTTTTGAAGACCTTCCCTGTGGATATCATCCGATCACCTCCTCTAAAGAGGACCATCTTATATCCCAGCTCAAGCTTCATCAACTGGGACCTCTTTCCGTTAGGGGGCTTGAATAATATACCCCCTAGTGGTATATTTCTCGACAAGATAACCTAAGAGGAGAGTGGTCGCAGTGGAGAGAGTTGTCATATTAGGAGGAGGCCCGGCGGGGATCAGCGCTGCCAAGTTGTTGAGGGGATTCAGACCTGATTGGGAAGTAACCATGGTAAGGCCGGAGCCATCCAGCGTCATCTACTGTGCCATTCCCTACGTTGTGGAGGGTCTTTTGGACATAGACCGTATATGCAAATCCGACGACATAGTGACCGATACAGGGACGAACCTCGTGAAGGAGAAGGCCACAAAGGTGGATTTCGACGGCAAGACCGTCACCACCGAAGGAGGCAAGGTGCTGCCTTACGATAAGCTTCTCATAGCCCTAGGGGCCAGGCCGTTAATGCCACCTCTTGAGGGTCTCTCAGGGGCTAAAAACGTCTTCCCTGTGAAGACCGAGGAGGATCTCAGGGCGATCCTGGAGGCCATAACGCCGAACTCCCGTAAGGCCCTGATCGTCGGGGCGGGGAATATAGGCATAGAGATGGCACAGGCCATGAACCGCAGGGGCCTGGAGACCTCCATCGTTGAGATGGCGCATCACGTCCTGCCGGCCATGATGGATCTGGATATGGTGGCTGACGTCGAGAGGGAGCTCAGGGGCAGGGGAATAGATCTCATGACCGGGGTCGGGGTGAAGTCCTTCGACAGGTCCGGGGACGTGATCTCCAAGGCGCACCTGACCGACGGAGGGGCCATCTCGTTAAACGAGTACGGCGAGGACGATCTGATCGTAATGTCCGTCGGGGTCAGGCCGGAGGTCGAGCTGTTCAAGGGAACCGCTCTGCCGATGGGGCCGATGGGAGTTATCGTCGACGACAAAATGGAGACCGGCATTCCGGACGTGTGGGCGGCAGGCGACGTATGCCAGTACAGCTCCTTCCTTGACGGCGAGATAGTCGGAGGGAAGCTGGCCACCAACGCCGTGCCCATGGCGAAGGTAGCGGCAAGGAACATGGTAGGGCTGGAGTGGAACTATCAGGGCTTTGTCAACGGAGCGGTTACGGTGGTGGATCCTCTGAGGATAGGGGGAGTCGGCTTTTCCGAGGAGGCCTGTCGAAAGAAGGGCCTGGACGTGGTGATCGGCAGAGGGAAGACCACGACCAGGTTTCCGATGATGCCAGGAGCCACCGAGGTGACCGTAAAGCTGATCTTTAAAAGGGACGGCAAGCTCATCGGCGGTCAGGTGGTCGGAGGAGAGGCGGTCGCGGAGAGGATAGACACCTTGACCATGGCGATCAAGGCGGGCTTCTCCGCAAAAGATCTCATGTCATTCGACTACTGCTCCCAGCCGTGGCAGACCTTCTTCCCAGCCTCCAACGCCATAGTGGCGGCGGCGGAGGACGGCTGGAGCAAGCTGATTTAGACCGCCCACTCCCACTCTCTGGATGCCTCCTGGGCGTCCCAGAGCTCTTTGTAGAGGCCACCGTTATCCAGAAGCTCCCTATGTTTTCCCGACTCGACGACCTGACCGTCGTTTAAGACGACGATTCTGTCGGCGTTTTGGATCGTCCTCAGGTGGTGGGCTATGACGACCACCGTCTTGCTGGCGGTCAGGTTGTCTATGGCCCTCTGTATCTTGACCTCGTTTATGGGATCCAGGCTGCTGGTCATCTCGTCCAGTATAACTAGAGGTGCGTCCCTGAGGAGGGCTCTGGCGATGGAGATCCTCTGCCTCTGACCTCCCGACAGCCCAACGCCGTTCTCCCCTACCGGCGTATCGTAGCCTTTGGGAAGCCCCGAGATGAAGTCGTGTATCATGGCCTTCTTGGCGGCCTCGACGACCTCCTCCCTGGAGGCGTCTCTTCTGCCGACTTTTATGTTCTCGAAGATAGTGTCCTCGAACAGTATGACATTCTGCATTACTATGCTCACGTTGGAGAGAAATTCGTCGTAGTCGATGTCCCTTATGTCCACCCCTCCGACCACTATACGCCCTCTCTGAACGTCCCAAAACCTCAGGATCAGGTTGGCTATAGTGGTCTTTCCCCCTCCAGAGGGGCCAACGAGGGCTATGAGAGAGTCACCTCCGATATCGAGATCGACGTCTTTCAGCCCAAAGCCCTCTTTCCCGTAGGAAAAGCCCACGCCGCAGAACTTTAGGTCCATCCCCTTGGGCTTTTTGCTGTTCGGGCTGGGCTTTATCGTAGGGGCACTGAGGACCTTCGAGATCCTGCTGTAGCTGTCTTTTCCCTTTATGAAGTTGAGCCAATAGCTCTCAAGCTCGACAAAGGGCCTGTAAAACTCCCTGCTCAGGACGACGAACAGGATGTAGTTGAACAGCGTCGCCTTTCCGTAGAAGACCAACGTGGCCCCGACGACCACTAAAGCACCGTAACAGAGGTCCAGAAGGAAAAAGTACCTTCCCATGTAACCGGCGACGGACCTGGATATGGCCTTGCTGCTCTCGCCGAACTTGACCATGCTGTCCCTGAGCTTCCCCTCGAAGGACGAGCTCTCCCCGAAGGCCTTAATCAGGGGGATGCCCTTGGTGTACTCGACGAAGAGGCTTACCATGTCCGCCAGGTCGTCCTGGGTCTCCTTCTGCAATCTGCCGTTAGATCCTATGCCGGAGAACATGACCAGCAGGGCTACGGGAGTCAGGGAAACCATGGCCAGCCCCATCCTCCAGTCGACGAGAAATAGTCCCACTCCGACCAACGCCGCCACCAGGATACTGCTGACGGTCTTGGACCAGAAATGGACCACCACCGGCTGAAGGTTGCCTACGTCCTTCTGGATCACAGTGTTCAGCTCTCCGATTCTCTCCTCGGTGTAGAACCCGAGATAGATTTTCTTCATGGTCAGTATAAGCCTTTCCCTGACCGTGGCGACGGTGTCGAACCCGGCCTGATGCTGGGCCACCTCCGCCACGGTGTTAGAGATCCCCTTGGCGACGAAAAGCGCCGCCAGCTTGAACCCAAAATGCCACAGGTTCAAGGTCTCCCCTGAGCTTATGAGCCTGAGGCCGTCAAGGGCGACCAGGGTTATCCCGACGTTCAGGAGGGATCCGACGGTGAAGGATACCATCGCAAGGGACATAAACAGCTTGGCCTTCCCCGTCAGACCTCTGATCAACTCAGCTAACATGCCGTTACCTCCTTCAGTCTCCATCGGTCCGCGTCGACCTGGGCCTCGAACATCTCACGGTACAGGGGGCTAGTCTCCAACAGCTCACGGTGCTTGCCCTTCGCCTCCACCATGCCGTCTTTCATCACCACTATCTGATCGGCGTTTTTGACCGAGTTCAGGTTATGGGCTATCACTATGACCGTCTTGTCCTTAGTCAGGCTGTCTATGGCCATCTGGATAAGGTGCTCGTTATAGGGATCTATGGCGGCGGTTGCCTCGTCGAATACGACAATAGGCGTGTCTTTGAGGATCATCCGGGCTATGGATATCCTCTGTTTCTCTCCCCCGGAGAGACTGGCTCCACCCTCTCCGACCACCGTGTCGTAGCCCTTTGGCAGGGCCATTATGCCGTCGTGTATGCGAGCCTTTTTAGCCGCAGCGATCACCTCTTCCCTGGTGGCGTCCTCCTTGCCCAGCCTGATGTTCTCCTCGACGGAGAGGTTGAACAGAAACACCTCCTGTTGAACCACCGAGACCAGACTCAGCAGGTTATCCTCGGTCATCCGACCGATGTCCACGCCCCCTATGGTGATCTTTCCGTCGTATCCCCTCCAGAACCCCATCAGGAGGCTGGCTATGGTGCTCTTTCCAGCCCCGGAGGGACCGATCACCCCGTTCATGGTCCTCTCGCCGAAGGACAGGTTCACCTTTTTAAGCACCTTGCCCTTGTCGTCGTAGCCAAAATCGACGTCCTCGAAGCGAACCTCCCCGGCCACGGCGCCGTTCAACAGACCGTCTCTCCTTTCGTCCTGGGCCTCCAGAACGGAGTTTATGCTCTCCACCGACCGATTGAAGACGGTGGCCGTATATTGGATAACGTGGAGCTTCAGGAAAAACCCGGTAAAAGCCCCGACCAAGGCGATCGTGAGAAGGTATTCGTAGCCGTTTATACTCCCCTCCATGAGGAGGTAACAGGCTGTGACTATAGCCGCCGCCACCCCCGACTCCATCACCAGAAGGATCAAGCCCATAGGGACGTGCATCCCTAAAGACGCCCTCTTAACCCACCTCGCATTGGTCCTGACGTCCTCAAGAATCCTCTCGGTCCTGGATTCGTCCCTGCCGAAGGCCTTTATCACCGGCATGGTGGAGATGTACTCGACCAGGTCCTCGGTGGTCCTCTTCATGCTACCCTGAAACCGTCTCATAACCTCCGAGTTGGATCTCTCCACAACCTTGGCCAACGCCACGGCGAAGGGGATAGGCAGGATCAGGGCCAGCCCAAGCCGCCAGTCCAGCACGGTGAACATCATCACCGCTATGGCGAGGGGCAGGGCAACTGCGTTGATCATCTCTGGAAGGCCGTGGGCCAGGTACAGCTCGACCTGTTCCACGTCGTGGCTGATGACGTTCACCAGATCGCCGCCCTTTCTCCTCTGAAAGAAGGCTATCGGCAGACTCTTGAGACGTTCCAGAACGCTCAGCCTCACGTCGGCAAGGCAGGAGTAGGCCACGTCGTGGACCTTCCAGACCGACAGGCCGTAGAAGATGGCCTTCAACGCCAGACTGGCACAGATAAGTCCACCAAAGGTCCATATCTCCCGGACGTCGGACACCGACCCCTCCAGCAGAGCCATCACCAGCCTCAGGGAGAGACAGAGTGGGACTATGCCGAATATAGAGTTCAACATCACCAACAGCCCACTGCCCAGGGCTTTGGACCTATACCTCTGAATCACGCTATTTCCGTCGTTCATCTTTATCCCTCTTATCCCAGCTATCGCTAAGCCCCATGTCCGCACCGAGGCCACATTTTGTTAGACAGGCGAACAATTAAGGCGATAAAAAGGCCCCTTACAGGACCTTATCCACCTCTTGGTTTAAGACCTCGAGGAACCTACGCACGACCAAGGCGTCTCCCTCTTCCCCCTTCTCAAGGATCTCGTAGACCTTTCCAAACACCTTTTTGGCGAAGATCCCGTGACCTCCGTAGGCGATCCATCCCTTTTCGGTGAGATCGAAGAGCACCTCCTTTCGGTTTTCCAGGGCCTTGGTCTTGACTATGTACCCCTTGTCCAAAAGCTTCTTGACGAACTTGGAGACCGAGCTTTTGGACACCCCCAGCGATTCGGCCAGCTCGGTGAGGTTGGAGGTCGGATTCTCGCCTATGGCGATAATCGTGTGGATCTCGGTGGAGTAGAGCAGGTCTCCTGTCCCGAAGTCCCTAGGCCGACTTCCCAGCTGTTTGAACTTGTTGTGTACGCTGAACATCAGCTCCGCTATCTCCCTGTGACTTTTAATTCCGTCCTCCATGTCCTCACCTAGCCCCTTTAGTTAGTATTCCCTCACATATACCGCCTGAGATAGTACGCCTGGATAACTATTTTGTCAAGGCATTATTGCCGAAGGCCATTTCGGTCAGATGGCCGTCTTTCAGAGTCCCCCGGGCCTTTTATATAGGGTTCGCTCTCCGCAAATTCGGCAGTATCCCGTCTTTTGTCCTCGTCAGGACGGCCAAATCCCTTCATGTCCAGGGCGAGACTTCTCGCAGGAATATCGTTCAGCAATCCCAATACCAGGGGGAATACCAGAGCCTACAGTTGTGTAACTCAGCCCTTGATGCTACAATTTCACGAGACGAATATGTATGCTTGTCTCGCCCCCCGGGGCCAGACGATAAAAAGCACCGAGATTTACGCCGTTAGGGCCGCTTAGCGGAGGCGTGGATCTCGGTGCTTTATCTTTTTAAGGAGGGATGTAAAGTTGGAGACAAAGGTAATTTGTCAGCATAGCTTTGATAAAAAAGACAGGAGGAAGAACATGACCAACGAAAAGTTCTGCTACAACGATGTATTAGAAGCGCACCGTAGAATCAGGGATTACGTCGTAGAGACCCCACTGGAAGAATCGTTCTACCTCGGCACGGACCGGCGTCGATATTTCTTTAAGCTGGAGTCCTTCCAGAGGGTTAAGAGTTTTAAGATTCGTGGAGCTCTTAACAAAATGCTTTCCTTGAGCGAGGAGGAGAGGTCAAAAGGAGTCGCCACCGTCTCGTCAGGTAACCACGGTAGTGCCGTAAGCTACGGAGCATC
This sequence comes from Dethiosulfovibrio salsuginis, assembly GCF_900177735.1. Classification (NCBI taxonomy): domain Bacteria; kingdom Thermotogati; phylum Synergistota; class Synergistia; order Synergistales; family Dethiosulfovibrionaceae; genus Dethiosulfovibrio; species Dethiosulfovibrio salsuginis. The sequence goes on from NZ_FXBB01000003.1 coordinate 60,360, forward strand.
TCTCCTTGGGATTAAAAAAGCTATAGTCATAGTGCCGGAGAACACCCCCCAGAGCAAGATAGACCGTATTGGATACTTTGGCGGAGAGGTCGTTAAGTTGGGCAGAGACTACGACGAGGCCCACAATCTGGGAAACCTGTACATCGAGAAAAACGGCATGACCTACATCGACGCTTACTACGATGACCCCAAAATATACGGCGGCCAGGGCACCATAGCCATCGAAATCCTAAAGCAAAACCCCAACATAGACACCATCGTCGTACCCATAGGGGGCGGTGGCTTGATCACCGGAGTAGCGGTGGCAGCAAAGGCCATCAAACCTAACGTAAAGGTCGTCGGAGTTCAGACCGAGGCATGTCCTGCGATGATAAAGTCCTACGAGGACGATACATTCTACTCCGATTATCCCAGCGAAAAATCTCTATGTGACGCCCTGATCGGTGGGATAGGGGCCCTCAGCTACGAGATGGCGATAAATTACGTTGACGATTTTCTGTCGGTGTCGGAGGAGACCATCGGTAAAGCGGTCAGCTTCATGGCTAAGCAGGAGAAATACATCGTAGAGGCGGGAAGCTGTACCACGGTAGCGGCGATCATGGAACAGGGAGACAGAATCGGTGGAAAAGAGATAGCCCTAGTTCTATCTGGAGGCAACATCGACGGGGAGCTCTTAAAGGACCTAATCTGCCGATATCCCTAATAAGCTCCGAGAGAGGCCAAGGGCCTATCAGGCCCTTGACCGATGTTCCATCAGCCACCTCATCATGGCTAAAAAGGCCGAACCTCCTCGGTTTCCCCTGTGGTAGACCACCCGGAACCAGCGGTGCAGGGCCATGGTCGTATCGACTATGGCCAGCTCGCCCCGGGCCACCTCCCTCTCCACGGCAAACCGAGAGAGACAGCTTATGCCCATACCAGCCTCCACCGCCCTCTTTATCGCCTCGGTGTGGCCTATCCTTACGGTCCGGGATAGGACCACGCCCTCCTTTCCCAGGGCATCCATCACTGTGATCAGTGTGCCAGATCCGTCCTCTCTGAGTATCCAACGCTCTTCCTTCAGCCGATGGGGCAACTGAATAGTTACAGTCGCTTTAGCACACAGGTTCCAGTGGCTTACACTTCAGTGCTTAATGCAACTGCAGCCAAAACTCGTCACTAACAGAACCATAATTTCTTTTTTTAATAATATCAGGCATCTCGCCTACCGAAGGGAACTCTTCCAATATTTCATTTTCAAGACAGGTAAGCAGTTTTCTTCCGATAGTAGCTGAGTAATTGCCACGCAGAGCTTTCTCGTACCAAAGAACAAGATCTTCTTCGGTAACGATGCTTTGGATTCTATTTCGCCAACCAATTTGGGTAAGCAAAGAATTGATAACCTTTTGCTCTGCTTTCTTGCATACAATAATTATTCTATCACTCGATATTCCGTCAACGATTTCTTGAGCCAAGCTTTCTTCGAGACTAAGATGCTTGACTTGAATCACCGGTCCCCAGTTTGAATACATGTCGAGTCCGCGATCAGAGGCATTCGTCACTCCTACCCTAAAAATTTTAGCTTTTTGATTAAAACTTTTGTTGTTTAAATTCAAGCACATTACTTTATCCGCAAAATCACTAAATTCTTCAAGGATATACACTTTATCTTCATTCATGGATATTTCAACTGAAAATTCGAGCTCAGCTAGTAGAGTATGAAAAAGAGCATACACAACAACTTCATATACCTTGTCTAAGCTACGCTTAAGCCCCGGTTGCTCACGGAAAGAATTTATCAGGTCTTCAACATTAAAAGTATTAACAGCGGCCTCCTTGCAATAATCAAGTATTTTTATTAATTGACTGTGTTTGCCTGTAAATTTATTGTAGATATAGGCTTCCACAGCCCCGCCCGTAATAAGATTAACCCTCCCGAGTTCATTAATCATCTCCGGAGGTAATGCATTTTTTTCAAACAAGTTATCTTGATATTTAGCAGAACTTGTGCAAACTCGTCCAAGCAATTCCCTACAAACATCATCTCTCCATCTCTTGCTATCATTTCTGTATTCCTCAAGATTATTTAAATTAATATTTCCTTTTGTAATGCGATGTTGATACAAAATTTCAGCAATTTGTATGGGTTTATATAGGTGAACTCTGCTCTTATCTATAACTTTGTCTAACGATTCCCTAGCCTGCAAGATATCAGTCATAATCTCTAATCTCCTCACAATGTCTAAGAGCTTTTAACATTTGTCGAGCAACAGCCTTTATCACTGGAATAGCTACGCTATTTCCCGTTTGCTTTCGTATGGAACTGTAAGGAACAACTATTTTGAAATCGTCGGGAAACCCTTGCAATCGCAGCATTTCTCTTGCGGAAAGTCTTCGTTCGTTGTTTATGAGCATATAATTAGCCGAAGCTCCCGCTCTTAAGGCACAGGAAAAATGATGCGGAGTTACCGATCCGGAAACATTTTCGTGAGTGATGTAAGGAGTGGATATAAATTTTTTCATTCTCAACATTCTATTTAATCTTATACTATCATTAACCCATAATTTCTCATCAAGATCTTCATTCGGTTCCAGAATATCTTGCAGAGAAAGCTTTTCCGATTCGGGAACAGGTTTGGGGAAACAAAAGGGAACATCGTGCTTAAAACCGCAAATGATTATTCGTTCTCTCTTTTGCGGCACTCCAAAATCAAGAGCATTTAAAACTTTATAATGCACATAATAACCAAGCGACTCCAAGTGAGCAATGATTATTTTAAAAGTCCTTCCAGATTCGTGAGCGGTAAGGTTTCTAACATTTTCCAGCATAAAAGCGAGGGGCATTTTCGCAGCTAAGATACGTTCGATATCGAAAAACAAGGTTCCTTGTGTTTCGTGATTAAACCCTGTTCTATCCCCGATAATGCTAAATGGTTGGCAGGGGAATCCGGCAAGAAGAATATTGAAGTCCGGTATCTTATCCGTATTTATTTTAGTGATATCTCCCTCCGGATGTTCACCAAAATTGGCGAAATAGGTCTCACAAGCACGATCATCCCACTCAGAAGAAAAAACACATTTTCCGCCAACACTTTCAAAGGCAATCCTAATACCGCCAATTCCGGCGAATAAGTCAATGAATTTAAAATCATCCCAAATTAGAGACTTGCTACTCAAATTAGATCCAGAATCAATTCCAATATCTTCCAAGCAAAATTCCATTTGTTCCATGTCATCACCCTTTTTATTCTAATATCATGATAGCACGTTACAAAAGACTAAGGAACTGCTGATTTAGGACCTAAATCGGCAGGGCGACTGAGCAATCACATAAATATCAAGAATATTTCTTGATTGTCCTGATCCCGATGGAGGCAAACCTTGGATCGATGTTCCATCAGCCACCTCATCATGGCTAAAAAGGCCGAACCTCCTCGGTTTCCCCTGTGGTAGACCACCCGGAACCAACGGTGCAGGGCCATGGTCGTATCGACTATGACCAGCTCGCCCCGGGCCACCTCCCTCTCCACGGCGAACCGAGACAGACAGCTTATTCCCATACCGGCCTCCACCGCCCTCTTTATCGCCTCGGTGTGGCCTATCCTGACGGTCCGGGATAGGGCCACGCCCTCCCGCCCCAGGGCGTCCATCACTGTGCTCAGTGTTCCCGATCCGTCCTCTCTGAGTATCCAACGCTCTTCCCTCAGCCTATGGGGAGATACTGCCCCCTCTTTTGCCAGAGGACATCGGGGAGAGCAGAACACCACCAGCTCGTCTTTAACCCAGTCCTCCGACGCCAGCCTGTCGCCCTGTACATCCCCCTCAACAAGACCTATATCGGCGGTCCCTCTGGAGATCTCCTCCTCTATCTCCATGGTGTTGCCGACTTTTAGGTATATGGACACCTTAGGATAGAGGTCCATAAAGGCCTTCATGTGGAAGGGGAAAAGGTAGTTGGCTATGGTGGTGCTACAGGCCACGGTCAGATCTCCCGACGGCTCCTTCCCGGAGCGACCGACGGAGGTAAACTCGGCGATCGAGCCCAGGACCTCCTCCGCCAGAGGCAACAGGAGCCGCCCTCTGTCGTTTAGGATCAGCCCTCGGCCAACCCTTCCAAAGAGGGGCCCGTCGAGAAGCCTCTCCAGCTCCTTCAACGCCATGCTGGCCGCCGACTGGGACATACCCAACCTGGTTGCGGCACAGGTCAGGTTTCCCGATCTGGCGACCTCGGCGAAAATCTCTATCTGTCTTATGGTTACATCTCTATCGATCGACATAATTGATGAAACATATCATATCCATGAGTTGGATGCAACGATAGTACAGGTGTAATATACCGTCGTAACCAGGGGAAAAATCGAATCGAAACGGAGAGATGCTGTATGGAAAGGGTTATCAGGAACCCCATATCCTGGCTTGTCGTGGCCTTCGCCCTCAGTACCCTGACGTCGTCGCCGGCGACGGGGCTCTGCACGGGAGCCCTGCTGGGCCTGACGGTGGGAAATCCCGCCAGGTCGTCCACGTCGAAGGCGGGAAAGTACCTGCTTCAGGGGTCGGTGGTGCTGCTGGGGTTTGGTCTACAGATAGGGGTGGTGCTTAAGGTGGGGTCCGAATCATTGGGCATCACGGCGATCAGCATAGGCCTCACCTTGGGGATCGGTTGGCTGCTCGGCAGGGCTCTGAAGGTGGACCGAGAGCTTTCCACCTTGCTCAGCGGAGGGACCGCCATATGCGGCGGAAGCGCCATAGCGGCCATAGCCCCGGCAATAGGGGCATCAGGGGCCAACACGGCGGTGGCCATGGCGGTGGGGTTTTTGCTAAACGGCGTCGCCTTGGTGCTGTTTCCACCTATAGGCCACGCCTTCGGCCTGACCCAGGACCAGTTCGGCCTATGGGCAGCTCTGGCTATACACGACACCAGCAGCGTCGTAGGGGCTGGTGCGGCCTACGGGACCGTCGCCCTGGCTCTTGCCACCACGGTAAAGCTGACCAGAGCCCTGTGGATCGTTCCGGTGTCATTCGTCGCAGCCAGGCTTCATAAGAAGGACTCGAGCGCCAAGATACAGTGGTTTTTGGTGGGATTTATGGCAGCAGCCCTGATTCGGAGCCTTATTCCACAGGCCGACCCAGCTTGGACGGGGCTCGCCTCGTTGGGGAAAAGGCTCATGACCGCCACCCTGTTTCTGGTGGGAGCGGGGCTTACGGTGGAGGACCTGAGAAAGGCGGGAGGGAGACCTCTGCTCTGTGCCATTTTACTGTGGATCACCGTGACCACGGTGTCACTGATCCTCATAAAAGGAAACTTTATAGCTCTGGCGGTTTAGTCTAGATCACCACAGGAGATGTTCTATAAGATTGCTGATCCTCGGAGAGACCGTTCCGACGAAGCCCCTTCGAGCCCGTATACTCGACCTGCCGTAGTGTAGAACGAATGGGGCGACAGGACGTCGCCCCAAGCCGAGGGGGCACAGGACGTGCCCTCCGAGGCGGATGGCCTTTATATTATGACCTTGGAGACGTAGTCGCTGGTGCTGGCGGCCAGGACGCCGCCGTAGCCCAGGTTGAACTCTATCACGTCGCCTATTTTCCAATCGCTGTCGCTGTCGGTTATGTCCAGTATCATGTGGTCGCTGCTGCTCCCTAGGACCAGTATCGCCCTGTCCTTTGGGAAAATCGAGTCGGGCCTCATGTCCTGCTGGCCTATGGCCACTATGGCCCTCTTCCTCAGGCCTCGATCCTCGAACACCGGGATATCGCCGAAGGCATTGCGGCCTATCTCCCCTATTGGGACCGACGGCTTGGTCTGGATCTCTACGATCTCCGCCGCCAAGGTGAACACGTCGCCGTGGAGCCCGGGGACCCTGGTTCCCTTGGCCGTCTCGTAGCCTATGGTCAGGGACTCGCCGAGGCGGAGCATGTTCACCCTACTGGGCATATCGTCGGTGCCTATCAGGTTTATGGAGGAGGAGTTTCCGCCGGACACCATCTCCAGGGTGACCCCGTAACGGGACTCTATCTCCTCCGCGACCGACACCAGCAGGGACATATTCTCACCGCTTGGAAGGACCCCTCCGTAGCAGGTCAGGTTTGCCCCGACTCCCTTGAGCTTTATGTTTGCCATGGAAAGGATCTCTCCCGCCACGTCCACCGCTCGGTCGGGCCAGACTCCCTCTCTCAAGTCCCCTACATCCACCATGAGGAGCACCTCGTGGACCTTTCCTGCTGCTACTGCGGCGTCGGAAAGGGCCTTACAGGTGGCGACCTCGGAGACGAAGCTCAGGTCCGATAGCTCCACGACCTCTTTGGCCTGGGAGATCATAGGAAGCCTGAGGAGGATCTTCGGGATTTTGATATCCCTCATCTTAGCCAGGTTCTCTATCCGGCTGTCGGCGATCCAGTCCGCCCCGCCGTCCACCTGGGCCTGGACCAGCTCAGCCATTCCGCAGTAAACCTTGCTGACCGCCGCCACCGAGATGCCGCTGTCGTGACACCGTTTGGAGAATATCTCCGTGTTCTCCTGTAGTTTTGCCCTGTCTATTATAAGTGCAGGATAATTCATCCTATCCCCTCCTGTCGTCCTATTTTTCGTTCTCCCAGTCCAGGCTGGAGAGCATCAGAGCCACAGCGTCCTCGGGATACCTTTTGGAGAGGACGCCAAGGGACGCCATTATGTAGTGGTTGTCCACTAAAACCTTTGCGTCCTTCTTGGGATAGAGCTCCAGGCCCTTTCCGTATCCCGCCGCCTTTGCCAGTATCTCCCTGTGCCTCGGCAGACGGGTGAGTGCCCCGCCGGTTCCAACTATATACTTGACCTCGGTGAGGTCCTTTCCCTCGGCGATAGTCCTCTTGCCCGAGGCACCGTAGAGGTGTCTAAGGGTTCCGGCGTGCCGCTGGAGGGACATTATCATGGCCTCCTCCGCCAACCGCTCGGAGAACTGTCTTGACCTGTCGTCACCGGGTATGGCGGTGGCCTTCTCCAGGAGTTCGTCTAAGTCGGGGAAGTCCTTAAGGAGCTCTTCCCTGCCTACGTTCTCCACCACGTGATACCTGTTGACGAAGACCCCCAGGTCTCCCTCCACGGTGCGCTTGGCCTCTGGCTCGGGGCTTATGAGGAGACGGCTGACCTCTTCGCTTCCCTCGGTCACCGAGTGGACGTCGGTTGTGGCTCCTCCTACGTCGAAGACCACCAGGTCCCCTATGGCCTCTTTGAGGACCTTGGCGGCCTCCATGACGGCGCCGGGGGTGGGGAGGATAGGGCCGTCGACCATATCCCTTACGGTGGTCATGCCGGGAGCGTGGATTATGTGCTCCTCGAAGACCTGCTGTATGACGGACCTGGTGGGCTCGACGTTCAGCTGGTCCACCTTGGGATAGACGTTCTCGACCAGATAGAGCCTGATGCCCTTCTCCTGGGCGATCTCCTCGATCTCCTCCTGGTTTTCCACGTTTCCGGCGTAGATAACCGGGATGTCCAGCCCAAGCTCGGCGACCAGCTCGAAGTTGTGGAGGGCTGTGTCCCTCTCGCCGTAGTCCACCCCTCCAGCCACAAGTATTATGTTCGGTTTAATCTCGGATATCTTTTTGAGGTCCGTCCGACGCATCTTTCCCGCCGTGACGTGTTTCAGAATGCCTCCTGCTCCGAGGGCCGCCTCCTTTGCCGCCCTGACGGTCATGTCGTAGACGAGGCCATGGACGCTCATCCTCAGTCCCCCAGCGGCACTGGAGGTGGCCAACATCTCGTCCCACTGAAGCTCTGAGACTCCCAGGTTTCCTTTCAGGTCCTCAACCGCACCTTTAAGGCCCACGGTGACATCGCCCTGGAGCACCGACGTAAAGGCCTGCCCCTGTCCCACAAATCTGGGACAGGGGCCGCCTATTCCATCGAAGGCGTTGACCACCGTGGTGGTGCTGCCGATCTCGGCCACCAACACGGCGACTTTCATTCTATGCCTGTCCCCTGCGGAACTTGACCAGGAAGCTGGCCACGTCTATACCCTTTGAGCCACGGCCGAACCCGGCGTCCATGCCCGAGTCCTTGGCTATCTCGTTGGTCACCTGTGTACCGCCACAGGCCAGGATAACCTTGTCCCTGATGCCCTTCTCGATGCAGAGCTCGTGGATCTTCTTCATGTTCTTGATGTGGACGTCGTCGTGGGTGATGATCGTCGAGGCAAGTATAGCGTCGGCGTTGGTCTCTATGGCCGCGTCCACAAGTTTCTCCACAGGGCAGGAAGTTCCGAGATAGAGGTACTTGATGCCGAACTTCTCTATGCCGCCGTGCTTGATGTCCAAGGTCTCTTTAAGGCCCACGGAATGCTCGTCCTGGCCCACCGTGGCAGCCACGACGAATATGGGGTTCTCCGCTATGTCCGCTCTGATCTCCTCCTCCGAGAGGGTCTCTTCCTTCTCGGGGATGACCAGCTCGTCGACGTTTATGTCGAAGTTGACCTTGCCCTTTATCTCCACGTAGGTTCCCTCGGAGGGGTGCATGGCCAGCTTGTGTACCACCGTGACCTCGTCCAGGCCCATCTTCTCGCCGCACTTGATTGCGGCGAACTCGGCGGTCCTCTCGTCCACAGGGAGGAACAGGTTGACCGCAACTATACCGTCGGCCCTCCACTCCACCTCCGGCTTGATGAGGTTGGTCTCGTAGTATTTATCCAGCTCGGCGAGACGGACGTTGACGTTGTCCTGCTCGTCCAGTTCGTCCACAAAGACGATCTTTGAGGGATCCTCGAAGGTGTCTCCGCCTATGGCGGCGGAGGCTTTGCCGTCGAACTCCTCGGGAATACAGTTGTTTCCGTAGTGGACCGAGACAGGGGCGAAGTAGTCAGGGTCCCTCTGAAAGAGCATACCGCAGCCTATGCCGCCGTCGGCCTGGCGGGCTATTCCGTCGCCGTTGCGCTCCGGGTAGTAGCCGCTGTCGACGAAGAATCCCTCCTCGACGGCCTTGAAGTAGCCACCGACCTCCAGGATCTCCTCCATGAAGAGGACGGCCCTTTCCTTGAGCTCACGGACGACGTCGCCGAGAGGGCCGTCTCGATCGATCTTGACCATCTCCCTGAGGCCGTCCATGCCGTTGAGGGCCTGTTTTGCGGTGGTGGTCCCGGCGATGTTGTTGTAGTGCCACGGCACGTTTCTACCCTCGTCGGGGGTTATGGTGGACTGGATATCGGCGCTGGTAAGCCTCGAGATCACCAGGTTCAAGGTGTGGGTGACCGTGGCTTCCTTCATATCCGACTCCATGTACTTGGTGTTCTGCTGGGCCCTCATCTTGTACTCGCTGAAAAAGTCCCTAAGGGCCACGGCGTAGGGCAGGTCCAGCCTCATGCATGGTGCAGGAGGAGCTGAAGGCGGAACTGTGGAGAGGGCTATGTTCTCCGGCTTTAAACCCACCTTACGGGAGAAGATGCTGTTTATGGCGTGCTGAACCATGAGCTCAGGACGGACCTTCCAGGCCTTCATGGCGGTGGCGTTGGCGTTGTGGGCTCCGTCTATCTGGAGTATGTCCGCCCAGGCCATGATCTTCTTGGCCTCACAGGCGTCGACAAAGCTCCTTACCATGTTGACGTTTCTGTACAGGACGTTGTACTGAGGGTCCTGGTGGGCTCCGTTGACCCCCTCTTCGGCGAACATGACGGCTATGTCGGGGCCAGCCACGCCGGAGATGTAGGAGTGGAAGTTTATAGGACGGCCGACCTCCTCCTCTATGGCGTCGAGGGCCTTTCTGGTGGCCCTGACCTGCTTTCTGGTGACGGCGATCCCGCCGATGCCCTGGGTGGTTCCCTCAAGGAGAGAGTCTATATGGGACTGTCCTGCGGTGCGGATGACCATGAGGTGGTCCGCTCCGTGCCACGCGGACATCCTCATCCTACGGACATCGTCCTCAAAGCGACCGGAGGCTATCTCGGTGGTTATGACGCAGTCGGGCTGAGGATCGATGTAGCCGAATCCACGGCTTCCAGGCAGAGGAACGGAGTTCTTAAGGCTCTCCGACGCCTCGTGGAACTCGAAGTCGCCTATTTTGTGGACCTTGTCTCGGCCCTCTCTCCAGTGCCAGCCTCTGCGCTTGGGACGGTAGTTCTCCAGGTCCTTAAGGAGCTCCTTGACGTCCAGCCTTTTATTGGGCTCAAGCTTCATGGTCATCTGTTATCCCCTCCGAACAAGGTCTCTACCGTATCCCAGTGCTTGCCCTCCGCCAGGGCGACTCCAGCTTCCCGTACCGAAACTCCAAGCTTTTTCGACAGACGCCATACTACGTTGCCAGCGCCTTTGGGCATGAGGCCCTTGGCTATAACGCCCTCGACTATAGGCTTGACCTCCAGGCTGGAGAAGCCCATCCTAAGCAGGACGCTTCTCTCTACAGCGGGGGTAGTGTGGGTCTTTCCCAGCTCTAGCATAGGATCCACTACTTTACCAGCCAACTCCCAGAAACGGGCCTTCAGTTCCTCTTCCGATAGGTTCGCCAGGTGTTGACGGCGTACCTGAAAATCGTCTTCTCTCTTCATAGTCTTATCCCCCCATACGGCAAAACCGTTCCCCAAGGAACGTTTTTCAGAAGCTTAAAAAGGCGGAGGCGACCGATAAGCCGCCTCCGCCTTTAAGGTTACTCAGAGGCCTTTAGCTCTTCCATTACCGACCGGACGAAGCCCTCGTCGGTCTTTGTCTCCGCCGCCATGAAAGCCACGTCGTCGTCGGATACACAGCTGTGACAACAGACTTTTGCCATCGAGTTGCGGATGTAGGACCGCCTGGCCTTGTCCAGGTCGAACTCCCTGATCTTTATGGCGCTCGGGTTCTCAGGGAAAACGATGTTCTTTCCAGGGACCTCGGTGTCAGGGTCGCCGAAGAGCACCTCTACGCCGTTTTTCTTGGCGAAGCTGATCTGAGGCATAGGATGTTTTCCCGCCCCAGTGTACTCGGTCTCCTGGACGACGATGGTCTGGTCCCTGTCCATCTCCTGAGCCAGGACGAAGGCGGCGGTGAGAGAGGTGTTCCCTGCGGGGCCTCTCTCCAGTCCCTCTAGGATAGCCAGGGCCTCGGTCATGTAGAAAACCTCGCCCTGTTTGACCAGAAGATAGCGGTCCAGGTAGCGAAGGGGTCGAGCGGCGTTCCTCGGCACATCGGCCCTGTCGGGCCACGTGGCGAAAGGTATGCCGAACCCGGTGTGACCGGTCGTGAAGGACTTGCGGTTGAAGTCGTGGTCCGAGGCCATATGAAGCCCCGAGAGGTCCACCGAAGCACCGACAACCAAAGTGTCCTCAGCATCGGCCTTTATAAGCCCTCTGGCTGTGCCTGTGACGTTGCCGCCTCCGGCATGGGTGACGACCACAGCGTCAGGAGCGGAGCCGATCCTCTCCCTGAACTGCTCGGCCAACTCGTAGCCCAGTGTCTCGACCCCCGCTATACCGAAGGGGGTGTAGAGAGAGGCGTTAAAGTATCCCGTCTCCTCCAGAAGGCTCAAGAAAGTGTAGAAGAGCTCCGGCCCTACGGTGAGCTGAACGACCTCCGCCCCGTAGGCCTCGCAGGCCCTCTGTTTCTCCAGTATCTCCGGCTGACCGATCATTCTGCTGTCGTAGCACTCCTGTACTATGATGCACTTGAGCCCCTGCATGGCCGCCTGGGACGCCACGGCGGCGCCGTAGTTGCCGCTGGTGGCGGCGATAACTCCCTTGTAGCCGTGCTTTTTTGCGTGATAGACGGCGGTGGCGGCCCTACGGGCCTTGAAGCTGCCGGAGGGGTTAGAAGCCTCGTCTTTGACGAATATCCTGGCTCCTTTGCCAGATGGGGCGTACTTCCTGGCGAGAGCTGTGATGTTCCTGAGCTCAAGAAGAGGGGTGTTGCCCACCCCTGTGGCCCCCTGGATATCCCTTATCTCCTCCAGGGAATAGCCCGCCTCGTGCATCATCCTCTCGTAGTCGAAGGATAGAGAGCCCGACTCGAACTCCGAGTAGTCTATGCCTATGGCCTTCTTCATTATCTCGTTTTTACGGCCCATTACCGCCTCGTAGGACATATCTAAGGTCATCTCTACACCTCCTCCATGAGCGATCTGAGCTGCACGTCTATTACGAGAAACTCGGGCACGAAGTCGCCAAAGTCGTGGACGTATCTCGGGTTGATGGCGGAGAGCTCTCCTTTGACCTCTCTGCCCGTCAAGGTCTCGACGGAGATCTCCTCTCCTATGGCGCCTTCGGACTTGGCAAATCCCTTAACCCACAGGAGAAGGGGGGTCGCCTTGGTGTCCTCAGGAGCCTGAGGGGCTCTGCCATCCGGAGGCAGCACGATCTGTTTTACCTGTACCCAGTCGCCTTTTTTTGCCCTTTCCACTTGGTTCACATCCCCTTTCCGATGCTAGTCCTCCTCGATCATAGCCCTTACGTCGCCCATGATTGCCCTGGGGACAGGAAGGTCCAGCATGGTCTTGAGGCCTGCCTTGGCGTTGATGACGTGGGGGATCATGTTGACGCACATGGCGATGGTGCCTATTCCGCCGGGGATCTCAGGCTTGTTGGCCATGTTGACGTCGGGAGTTCCCTTTATGATTATGTAGTCGCCCGTGTCGGTTCCGCCGAGGTGAGGCTCGATCTGCTGAGGGTGATCCATCTCTATCTTGATCTCTCCAGCGACCTTGCCGAAGCCCTTCATGGCGCAGCCAGCCACGTCTCCGGCCTTGGCGAAGCCGTAGGGGGATTTGCGGTCTACGTCGGTGACGATAGGCTCCATGGTCTGGGTGACCTCCTCGACCTTCCAGCCGATGGCGTCTCCGATCATGTGGATGGACTCGGCAAAACCGACGTGGCCCGCGAGTTCACCGGCAGCGCTCTTTTTGCGGAAGTCTTCCTCGGTGATGCCTATACCCTGCTCCTCCATGACCGCGGGGCCGAAGGGGGAAAGGCTGTTGACCCTGCGGGCGGTGATGTGGTCTACCGACTCACAGGCTCCGGTAAAGATGACCACAAGGAGATCCATCATGAGGCCCGGGTTGATGCCGGTACCCAATACGGTGACGCCGTTCGCTTTGGCGATTTTATCGATCTCTACTGCCAGCTCGGGCTCCTGGGCCTTGGGGTAGGCCATCTCCTCGGCGCTGGAGACCACGTTGATCTTCCTCTCGGCGACGAACTTGATCTTATCGAAAGCGCCTTTCACGAAGGAATCGGTACAGAGGAGAACCACGTCGGCGGCTCCTGGGACTATGACGTCCTCTGCTGCTCCTATAAGGACGTCCGGGCGGTCACCCTTGGGCATATCCAGAAAATCGTACATGCTCTTGCCGATCTTGGCGCCACGGCCGACGACTCCAACTATCTCAAAACCCTGTTTCTTGAGCATCATCTCCGCCATACCCTTGCCCATAGCGCCAAGACCCCAGATGATAACCTTTACAGATTCCTTCCTCATTGTCTTTACCTCCCCATAGATGAACTTGCAGCCCAGGCTGCCGACTTAGAAACCTTAAAGAGAAAAAATGTCCAAAAGTAAACTACAAACAAAAAGGAGTACCTTTTCTGGATCACCATACACCGAATCGTCCGAACTGTCCAGAGGGTCTGTAAGGAAGATTTTCAACTCAGCCCTAGACAGAATAGAAAGTTTTTTAGCCATCCCAGGATCACACCGTGCCTCAGAATGTTTTTTGGCATTTCCAAATAAGGGGTATATTGTGTTATTATTTAGAGGTGTCCGATTGACCTCTTTAGAGATCCTCTCGAGGACCGGAAGAAGAAACCTTCCAGGACAAAAAGGACAGAGAGGAGGGATTAACGACCTACCTTTATGGGATGTTCTTAAACACGGGAAAGACAACGGTTAGTCACATACGAAAGGAGGAAACATAAAAACTATGGATACACAAAAACAAGAGGGAAGAAGACCGACTTTTTTAGAGGCGTCTATCATTCTTTTGGCCTGTGCAGGGCTTATAAGCTACGGGGTTTTAAAACTGGGGGCCGACGCCCACATACCGATCATTATTTCCGCCGTTATTGTCTCCCTATGGGGAGCCTTCGTCCTGAAGTACCCATGGCAATCCATAGAGGACGGCATCATCCAGGGGATAACTATGGCATTACAGGCGGTCCTTATACTTATGATGGTCGGGCTGGTCATAGGTTCCTGGATACAGAGCGGAGTGGTCCCAAGCCTCATCTACTACGGCCTGGATATACTGTCGCCTAAGATTTTCCTCCTGGCCACCTTGGTCATAGCGGCGGTTGTAGCCCTTGCCACAGGTACGTCCTGGGGAACCTCGGGAACGGTGGGCATAGCCCTCATGGGAGTGGGAGCGGGCTTAGGTATCCCAGCGCCGGTCACCGCGGGAATCGTCATCTCCGGAGCCTACTTCGGGGATAAAATGTCTCCTCTTTCGGACACCACCAACCTAGCCCCAGCGGTGGCGGGAAGCGACCTTTTCAGCCACATCCGATCCATGATCTGGACCACCGGGCCCACATTTCTTATCGTAGCGGCCATAACGATCTATCTGGGCAATAAATACTCCGGCGGCACACTGGACATCAGCAGAATCCAGGCTATACAGGCAATCATGGCGGGAGAGTTCAAAATCAGCCTAATGGGCCTTATCCCTCCCCTTCTGGTAATAGGGCTCGCGATCGCTAAGGTTCCCGCCCTTCCAGGTCTTTTCGCCGGTATTATCTTCGCCTGCATAATGTCCTTCCTACAGGGCAACGGCCTGGGGGACATCATCGAGGCCCTTCACTACGGCTACGAGGCCACCCTATCTGGCCAGCTGGCCCAGGCGGAGACCATGGAGGCGGTATCGGAGCTTATGGCTCAAAGCAGCATCGCAGGGGTGTCGCCGGAGCTCGCCAAGGACGCTGGAACCATGCTCTCCGACCTCCTCACCAGAGGCGGTCTGGACTCCATGATGTGGACCATCTCCCTGATCCTCTCCGCACTTTCCTTCGGCGGCATCATGGAGAGATGCGGCTTCCTAGAGGTTCTCCTTAAGACCATCCTTCAGGGAGTCAAGAGCGTCGGTGGAATGGTGACTTCCGTTCTGGTTTCCTGCTTCGTGTCCAACCTGTTCCTGGGAGACCAGTATCTCTCCATAGTCATGCCCGGTAGGATGTTCAAGTCCGCCTTTGACGAGAAAGGGCTAGATCCTAAGGTTCTCTCCCGTACCCTCGAGGACGCCGGAACTCTCACGTCGGTCCTCATACCCTGGAACACCTGCGGTGCCTACAACGCATCAGTGTTGGGCGTCCCGACCCTGGAGTACATTCCCTACGCCTTCATGAACTACCTCAACCCATTTGTGGCCATATTCATGGCCTACACCGGGCTAGGGATATTCTGGAAGGAAGGCTACGGCCCTAAGAAGGACTAGGCCTTGGATAGACAGGTACTATGCCTCTCAAAATCGGGATATTACCCGACGTGGACCAAGTACCTGTCCGCAGCGGCGGGAGTGGTCCTCGTGGCGGGAGGCATTTGGAGAATAGCGGGGCAGGCATCGGGATTTGGACAGATCTATCCCTACCTGTTTGTGGGACTGGGGTTGCTCTATTTCTCCAGGTCCGAAAAAAGGATATACCTGTCCCCGGAGGGTATAGTTAAGGAGACCAAGACCCTCCTCTCCTCCAGCGAAGAGGTGCTCCCCTGGAGCAAGGTGGCTCACGTCACCATCGCCACAAAGAGGAAAGAGTTCATGGCCTTCTTCGAGAGATACGGCGAGATAAAGGGACTTAGAGTCCTCTTCAACAGGGAACAGGAACAGACCGTCCGAGGGATCATCTCGAAGATGTGCCCGAAGACGGAGGTAAACACCATACAGAAATAAAGACAGCCCCCTGACGATCGTCAGGGGGCTGTTCGTTCCTAGTCCTTTATAAACGGAAAAACCGCCCCTCCGTGAGGTATGACGTAGACCGAACCTCCCTGAGGGTGGCGCTTTTCCACCTCAGCCATGGCCTCCTCTACGGTGGATACCGCCACTATTCCTGAACCCTCCAGGTCGGTTTGGTTCATGTCGGACACCAAAACGAGGTTGACCCTCGCCGCCTGTTCGGTCAGGAGATACCCTACATATCTGGGAATGGAGAACCGATCTCGCAGGGCCTTCTCCCTCTCGATCTGGTCGGGGTATTCGGTCAGGATCTCAAGACACTCGTCGCTACCGGCCCCTTCCTGACACCGGGCCACCACCACCAGGGTCCCGCCGTCCTTTACCGCCTCGGCGGAGTTGAACACCGTTTTTGCGGACTGGTACAGGACCATGTCCTTAGGATATCCACCGGCGGAGGCTACGACCACGTCGGCCCTGTCCTCTACTGTAACGCCGTTCAGGTCGTTGACTAGCTCGGTCCCCTTAAGGTGGGAGAAACGCCAGTGCCCCGACACCGCCGCCGCTATTCTGCCGTCCCCGCCTATGACCACGTTGAAGGCGAAGTCCGGCGAGACCATTTGGCAGGCCTCCTCCATATCCAGGTGGAGGGAGTTGTCTTCCATATTAGCACAGCGGCACCTCATGTCTCTCCCGGTGTGGGGAGATGGCTTTAGGGCCAGGGCGTGGTTGGCCTGTATGGCGTCGTAGGAGGCGACCCCAGGGAGGATGGACTTTCTTCCCCCTCCCCAGCCAGCCATGACGTGATAGGTCACAGCGCCGGTTATGATCAGCCTGTCACACTGGGTCACCATTCTGTTTACCTTCAAGGGGGTCCCTCTGGAGGTGAACCCAAGGTCCACCAGGGAGTCGCCGTCGGTGCAATCGTGGTCAACGATCTTAAACCGATCCAACAGCCCCCCCAGGAGCATACGGTGTTCCTCCTCTGTCTGGGCCCTGTGGGTCCCGGTGGCGGTGAGAAAGGAGATATCCTCCTCCCTCACTCCTCCCGCCATAAGCTCCTCCACCACGAAGGGCAGGTATACCGCCATTCTCTGCCACGCCCTGGTGACGTCGGATACCACGATACACACCGTCTCTCCGGCGGAGACTATGTCCCTGAGCCTGGGGGAGTCTATGGGGTTTGCCAGAGACTCCCTTATGACCTCCTCCTCTGGCCTGGAGAGGGCCTGAGGAGGCTCGAGGACTCCCTTTAGGGTCAGCCCCTCGGGCAGGGAGAGGTTCACCTCTCCCTTGCCATAGCCTAAGTTCATATTCCCTCCAGAGGGGCGAGGCCGAACTTCTCCGAGTAGACCTTAAACATGTCCACCGTGGCCTGATCCAGCTCGATACCCTCTCTCAGGCTTCTCTCTCTGGCCTCCCTCTCCTTGTCTCCGTGGACGAAGATCCTGTCATGGCCCTCGGCTTTCTCGCTGGAGCGGACCGAGTCCATTATGGACGATACCTTTCCTCTGATTTCGTCCTCGTCGCCGAAGAGGTCCATCCTGGAGACGGAGAAATAGTGGGTTATGCCGCTGCCGGTTCCTGGCTCGGAGAAGGTCTCGGGGCTCCACCTTCCCATAGAGAGGGCGGAACACATCAGTTCCACCATGAGCCCTAGGCCGTAGCCCTTGTGGCCCCCTAGCTCCTCTCCCTCTCCTCCCAGGAAAAGATGGCCTCCCATGGAGGATTCCCCCTTAAAAAGCCCCTCAATGTGGGTGGCGTCGGTGGTCCCTCGGCCGTTCTCGTCCACCACCCAGCCCATAGGCATGGGCTTTTTACGTCGGTCGTAGACCTCCACCTTGCCGTGGGCCACCACCGGGGTCGCCATGTCCAGGAGGAACATATCCTCACCTTTTCCGGGAATCGCCACCGCTATGGGGTTGGTGCCGAGAAGACGCTCCTTGCCGAAGGTCACGATACAGCATTTTCTGGTGTTGGTCATGGCGACGGCCATACAGCCCCGGCGGGCCGCACGCTCCGCCCATAGGCCCGCCATGCCGTAGTGGTTCGAGTCCCTGACGACGCAGGTGCAGGTTCCGCTCTCCAGGGCCTTCTCCACGGATCGGTCCACCGAGAAGGCGGCTATAGAGGGACCTATGCCGGAACGACCGTCCACCACCAGGGACACCGGAGTCTCGTGGACCACCACCGGCTCCCTGTCGGTGAAGGCGAACCCTCCCTTCAGGTTGCTCCTGTAGAAGGCGATCCTGGCCACCCCGTGGGACGGCATCCCTCTGGCGTCGGCCTCCACCAGCACCTCGGCGGTTATACGGGCCTGGGAAGGACTGTAGCCCAGCCCCTTCTCAAGGACCGATACGACGTGATCCATCAGTCTATCGTAGGAAACGATCAAAACACTATCCCCTTTCAGGTTCTGTTTTCTGCATTATACGACCGGCCGGGCGACGGTCGACCAACGCGACCAGCAGAAACACGGCGATACAGACCGGCCACTCCAGGTATATGACGTGAGACACCACGTGGCTTGCAGGGAAAAACGTCCAGGCCGCCCACACCAGAAGCGACGCTAGGATAGTCCAAAATCCCGACCCCCTCCGGCAGAGCGAGGGGACGAACATGTCGGCCAGGATTAGCAAGGTAAAGGAAGCAGTCACGGCCAGAGCCGAGGTGAGGGTCTTCAGGATCCCCACGATGGACAGGGCCATGAAGAAGGTGAGGACGCTCATGACCAAGACGCAGACCCTGGAGAGGGCGATCTCCTGGGAGGAGGTCAGCTCCTTTCCCTTCAGGAAAAGGGGCTTAACCAGGTCCTCTAAGGTGAGAGTGGCGCTTCCCAGCAGGAGCCCTACGGCGGTGGAGATATCCGCCGCCCACAGTCCCGCCAGCAGGAGCCCCCCTATGGCAGGGCTTATGGTGGTGACCAGAGCTGGCAGAGCCATAGCGGAGTTCTCGAGGCCCGGGAACTTAGCGGCGGCCATCACACCGAAGAGGGCACAGAGAAATCCGACAGGCAGAATCACGATTCCTCCGAGGATAAAGCCTAGCCTGGCGGACCTCTCGTCTCTGGCGGAGAAGGCTATCTGGTTGATGGCCTGGACCGAAAAGGCCTGGGTTATCATGACCGCCATCCAGGCACAGACCATGGCGATGCCTATGCCGGAGGTCCAGTCCAGCCAGATGTCCGAAGGGGGAAGCTGGGCCACTATAGTATCGAAACCACCGAAGTTGGACGACGCGCTGATCAGGGCGGCTATTATTCCCCCGTAGATTACAACTACGTTTATGACGTTGACCAATCCCCCTGCCAGGTAGCCCCCTATGAGGGTGACCCCTATGAAGATGACCGCCGTAGCCATCATTCCGGTCTGAAAGGTAAACACGTCAGGGAGCAGGGCGGTGAGGACCGCACCTCCTGCGACGTACTGAAGTGAGGTTATGACCATCTGGATCATAAGCTGTGCCACCGCCCCTAGGACTCTGGCACCGGAACCGGACATACGGCCCATCATCTCAGGAACGGTCCTGACGTTCATCCTCCGGAAGAAACCGGCGGCCACAAGGCCCACTGCGATTCCTGCTACAGCCCATGCGGCGTTATACCAGCCAGCGGAGAGCCCTTTAGTGTAGGCGTTCTGGGCAACTCCGACGGTGGAGGCCCCACCTACGGCCAATCCAGCGAGCATGGCGGCCACAACCACAGGAGGCAGGTTTCGCCCCGCCAGAAGGTATCCTATGGCCCCTTTCACCTCGCTCTTTTTCTGCATGTCCAGAGCCTTGAACGAGACACCGAACAAAAGCGCTATGTAAGCTATTAAAATAACAAGCTGAATACTCACCTAAAAACCCCCTCTCTTCCCCAAACCAGGCGACAACCGCCTGTCCTCACCCCTAAACCGCACCCACAGAGACGCCGTCCCCCTTCCGAAAAGACAAAAAAAGGGGACCGATCTCCCACGAGAGACCGATCCCCGGAAAAGCCTACGACGCCTAGACGTCGGTCCTCCCGAGAGGTCCCACGCATCTAAAGTAATAGCCGTACCAGAAAAGACGATTTTTAGATAAAGACGTCACCATGTGGCGCTCCTTCCGCGACTTGGTCGCTATATACGGTTGGGGAGTTTTATACCACTCTAAGAGGGGTTTTGTCAACGAAAAAGAACAGAACCATTAGACCTCAAGGAACTGAAGAGCAGCATCGGTCATGACCTTTACGTCGGGCTCTTTTCCACCGGTCCAGCGCCTGAATGCCTCCGCTCCCTGCCATATGGTCATCCAGTAGCCGACCAGGGTCCTGGCTCCCTTAGCCGCCGCCTGACGAAGCAACTTTGTGTCGTCAGGGACGTAGACCAGATCGCAAACCATATGGCGGCTCTCTAAGTAGGAAGTATCGAAAACCGTGGCATCGGTGTTTGGAGCCATGCCCACGGAGGTCCCGTTTATGATCAGCTCGTTTTCCTTCAGCAGCTTTGGGATATCCCTTTCATCGGTGGACTGGATCTTGCATACATCGGACCTATAGCCATTCAGATCGCTGGCAAGCTTTTGGAGCTTATCGTGGCCCGATGGCCTGCCCCAAAGGGTGATGGAGCTAAGCCCAGCGGCACAGAGAGCGAAGGCGACCCCTCTGGAGGCTCCACCGGCCCCGAAGAGAAGACAGTGTTTTCCCGTAGGATCGTATCTCCCCTGTTCCTTGAGGCCGTGGACAAAACCGATTCCGTCGGTGTTGGAGCCACATAGCTTGCCGTCCTTCCAGTAGACGGTGTTGACGGCGTTGCAGAGAGAGGCTATCTCGTCCAACTCGTCCAGATATTTTATGATTTCCTGTTTTAAGGGCATGGTGACGTTTAGCCCCTTAAAGCGGAGTGATTCGAGGGCGGGAATAACCTTAGGAAGCTCCTCCGCCGTAACCTCGTAGGGAGTGTAAAGGGCATTCATGCCCAGTGACTTGAAGTTCCCGTTGTGCATCGCCGCGGACAGGGACTTTCGAACAGGGCTTCCAAGGAGCCCGAAAAACTGGGTTTCCGCCCAGGGGTTATTTTTCTCTATCATAAAGCTCACCTCCCGTAGATAAGGCCAAACGCCGTCCTCACCGCATCGACGGAGGGCTGTCCTGGAGCGGAGGGAGCCCCGCCAACGGCGAAGGTTAGGTCAGAGCCGTATAGACCGCCGACCAGCCTGCTGACCTGCCCCAGGGCTCCCATTGACATGGTAATGAGAGGGATGTGAGGGAAATCCCTGCGGATCGCCAGGGTAGCCTCGAACACCTTGAGGACGTCTTCCTCCGAACGGGGCATCAGAGCGACCTTAGCCACGTCCGCACCAAAACGAATCTGGGTCACCATCTGGGAGTAGATAAAGGACGGAGAGGGGGTCCTCTCAAAGTCGTGGAAGGAGACGATAAGCCCCACTCCGTGGGCCTGAGCACTGGCCTTTAGCTTGGCAAGCTTCTCGTAGCCGTAAGACAGCTCTTTGTCCACAAAGTCCACCAGTTTTTCCTCTATGGCCATTGAGTAGATACGGTCCTTGACCGATTCGGCTACCTCCTTTATGCCTCCCTCCCAGTGACCTCGACAGGTCAGTATAACCGGCATATCCCCGATGGCTGAACGGATCTCTCTGATAAAACCGACGGACAAGTCCAGATCCTCCACCTCGTCCCAACCGTCTATGCGAATCTCAACTACGTCAACACCGGGAGGTAAGTTGCTCACCTCTCCCATGACAACCTCGGATGTGGCCCCGACAAGAGGGACACAGATCAGAGGAACAGCGCCGCCTAAAAGCCGGTTCCCAGCCTTAATAGGCCTTGATGGCGCAGGACGGTCCATGACCTAGACCCCTTTCTTATGAAGTCTCTTCATATCCTTCACTATGAGGGCCAAATTGTGGGCGTGGTCGCCGATCCTCTCGAAGTTGCTGAGTATGTCGATAAAGACCACACCAGCGGAGGGGGTACAGTTTCCCTCGTTCAGCCTATGGATGTGGTTCTTTCTCAGCTTCTGCTCCATATCGTCCACCTGCTCCTCAAGGACGTCTATTACCTCGTGGGCCTTGGCCAGGTCCTCCTCCTCAACAGCCTCGAGGCTGAGGGTCAACGAGCGATGGACGAGACCGTACATCTCCAAAAACTCGGTCATTCCCGTGCCGGAGAAAGACAGTTTATGCTCCAGCTTAAACTCGTACATCTCTATCAGGTTTTGGGCGTGATCTCCGATTCTCTCTATATCCCCTAGGCCGTTGATATAGGAGGACAGGACCTGAGATAGGTCGCTGGAGATGTGTCGCTCCCAAAGTTCCGAGGCGTAGGCGGCGATACGATGGGTCATCTCGTTTACGATCTTCTCCGTCTGGTTTACCTGCTGGATCATCTTAGGATCGTTGTTCACAAAGCCTTTCCGCACGTCCTCAAGCATAGTCAAAGTTATGTGCCCAAGCCGGAGGACCTCCTTACGGACGGCGTCAGCGGCAGCCGCAGGAGAGGCGGACAGAAGCTTAGGATCCAGATATTGAGGACCTGAAAGCTGTTCGTCAACGTCGGAGGGTATTATCTTTCTGATCAAAGCCACAAAAGCCGACGTAAAGGGCAGGAAGATAAGGGTGTTGGTGACGTTGAATATAGTGTGAGCGTTGGCTATCTGTCTGGCGATGTCGCCGGAGGTCGATACCACTATATGTTTGTAAAGAGGCATAGCCGCCAGGAATATACAGACCCCTATCAAGTTGAAGAGGACGTGCCCCGCCGCCGCCTGTTTGGCGGACCGACTGGCCCCTAGAGAGGCCAGAATAGCTGTGATAGTGGTCCCAAGGTTATCCCCCATAAGTATAGGTATCGCCGAATCTAGCGGAAGAAGACCCTGAACCGCCATAGCTATGGTTAGACCTATAGTCGCGGAGCTGGACTGTACCAGCATAGTAAGCCCCGTCCCTGCCAATATTCCCAAAAGAGGATTGTGACCGAAGGCCAGGAAGATATCCTTTCGACCTCTGAGAAAACTCATGGACTGCTCCATGTTGGTCATGCCGAGGAAAAGAAGCCCAAAGCCGACCATACCGTTTCCAAGATATTTCTGTTTCTTTGTCTTTCCAAAAACCGCCAGAATCATCCCTATACCGACGATAGGCAGGGCAAAGTCCTTTATCTTGAAGGCGATCATCTGAGCGGTGACGGTAGTCCCTACGTTGGCTCCCATAATGACCCCTACCGCCTGCTTTAGGGTCATAAGACCGGCCTGAACGAAACTGACCGCCATGACGGTAGTACCGCTGCTGCTCTGGATAAGGATAGTCACCAGAGTCCCTATGAGAACGCCCTTCACGGGAGTGCTAGTCAGAGAGGAAATCAGCTGCCTGAGCCTGTCTCCCGCCAGGTCCTGTAGGGAGTCGCTCATAAGCTTGATACCGTAGATGAAGAGCCCTAGCCCCCCTAGAATCTGAAAAAAATTCGCCATACTCACTGTACCAATCCTCCGAACGGAAATGATATCGACACATATAACCCCAGTGTATTGTACTGGTAAAACCGTTTTTTGTGGTGTAAATCCGGCGTATCCTCTATTTTCGAGATATAATAGCCCTCTGGAAAACAAACGTCCCAAAGGAGCTGAGTTTAAATTGAATAAAAGATACGACTTCGATGAGATCATAGAGAGACGTGGAACGGACTGCGAAAAGTGGGATGGCCTGGAGGATACCTTCGGGAAACCGGACCTTACCGCTCTCTGGGTGGCTGACATGGACTTCAGAGCCCCTAAGGAGGTCATCGATGTCCTTAAAAAAAGGGTCGAACACGGCATCTTCGGCTACACCCGATACCCAGACAGCTGGTATCAGGCCTTTATAGACTGGACGATCCGCCGTCATAAGTGGCAGGTGAAGAGGGAGTGGATAACCCACTCTCCAGGTCTCGTCACAGCTATGGGAATAGCCATCAGGGCCTTCAGCGACCCAGGGGACAGGCTGGTCATCCAGCCCCCAGTGTATCACCATTTTGCGGAGGAAATCAGGCTAAACGACAGGATTCCCGCATTAAACCCCCTTAAGTACGGGGACGGAAGGTTCTCCATGGACCTTGAGGACCTGGACGAGAAGCTAAAAGATGCCAAGATGATGTTCCTCTGTAGTCCTCACAACCCAGCGGGAAGGGTCTGGACGGAGGAGGAGCTTAGAGCGGTAGCGGACCTCTGCGTAAAGCACGACGTCATATTGATAAGCGACGAAATACACTGCGACGTAGTTTACAAAGGCCACGTACATCGGCCCATAGCCTCCATATCGCCGGAGATAGAGCAGCTATGTGCGGTCTTTATGGCCCCGAGCAAGACCTTCAACATCGCCGGATTTAAGGCCTCAGCGGTGGTCATACCGAACAAAGACCTGAGGGAGAGATATAACTCGGCCCTCTCTACCCTCCATCTCGAGGGCGGAACCTGTATGTCCATACCGGCCTTCGAGGCGGCCTACAGCTACGGCGAGCCCTGGCTGGAGGAGCTCCTCGTATACCTGGAGGGAACGGTGGACATGGTGGAGAATTTTCTTGCAGAGGAGATTCCCTCTATCTCCCTGGTGAGACCGGAGGGTACCTACGTTCCCCTGATAGACTGTCGCTCCCTGAAGATGGACCCCGATCAGCTTCACAGCTTCCTGATCGGAGCGGGGGTAGCCATGAACAGAGGGGCAAACTTCGGCATCGGAGGGGAGGGCTTCGCGAGACTGAACATAGCCACTCCCAGATCGGTAGTGATGGAGGGGCTCAAAAAGATAGCCTCGGCGGTCAAAAAACTGGACCGCTAAGACGGTCAGGAGGCTGGAGTATGGGACATTTTAAAGGACTTTGCTGGTTGCTTCTTCTGTCGGTTCCTCTGTTCTCCTTAGGGGCCTGGGGCAACGGCTCCACACAGAACCGTCTGGACACCCTCTCCGAGGGCTATATCTTCAGCTTTCCTCTGGTCACCATGTCGGTGACGATGAAAAACGCCACTAACACCGTGGAGGAAACGACAAAAAAAGCACCGATAAACAGGTTGCACCACGCCGAGAGACTGGCCAGTGCCGCCTTTCGTGAGGTGGTCACGCCGAACGTGGACACCCTCTACTCTCAGGCCTTTATAGACCTGAAAGACGGACCACTGGTGTTCGTAAAACCGTCATCGGACCGCTACTGCTCCGCCCAGTTTCTCGACGGCTGGACCAATTCGGTGGCAATAGCGGGATCCGGCGGCACGGAGGACGGCGAGTCGGAACAGGTGTGAATCCTCCTGAGGACCGACGACGACACCGTGGTCCCGGAGGGAATGAGGGAGGCCCGTTTTTCCGGCAACTTAGGCTGGATAATAGGCCGAACTCTGTGCAGGGGAGAGGAGGACATGGAAAACGTCCGAGCCATCCAAAAGGGCATGAAGCTGTTGCCCCTGGCGGCATACCTCAGCGGAGAGACCTACGTTCCCCCTGTAGGCACCTACGATCCTAAGCGCGACTACGTCCCTGTGGAACGAGTGGTGGGAATGACGGCGGAGGAGTTCTTCCACGAGGCGAACAAGCTCATGTTGGACAACCCCCCGGTCGCAGAGGATACGCCAACGGTGGAGAAGCTCAGGGCTATAGGGATCGGGCCAGGGCTCTCCTTCGACCTCTCGGTCTTGGGATCCGATCCCAAGAAAAGAGAAAAGACCTGGAAAGAGCTATTAGCTAAGGTGAATCAGAGGATAATAGAATCCAGTCAAAAGTTCCTATCCCACTGGGGACCATGGCGATACCTAGGGGAACCTATAGCCCAGTTTGGGACGGAGTACGACTACCGTGCTATGGTCGCCCTTAAGGGGCTAGGGGCAAACCCGGTCTCCGCGGCGATCTACGCCAGTTCCAAAGTAGACTCTAACGGAGATCCTCTGAAGGCGGGCGAGCGCTACAGGGTCCGTTTCAAAAAGGGGGCACTCCCTCCGGTTAAAGGGGACGGTTTTTGGTCTATAACCGCCTACGGCGACGACAGCTTCCTGATACCTAACGAACTGGACCGATACTGCATAAACGACCGGACACCGCTGATCTTCAATCCAGACGGCTCGCTGGAACTGCTACTTCAGCCCGAACCACCTAAAGAGGACGATCCACTTAAGGCCAACTGGCTTCCTACAGGGGACCAGGGATTCCACCTGTTTTTACGGATATACTGCCCCGACAGGGAGAGGATAGGCGGAAACTGGGAGGCTCCCAGCATATTTAAAATCGATACCGCTCCCACCGCACAGTAAAAAGTCCACACAAAGATGCCCAAATCTGCCTAGATTGGGGCATCTTTGTCTTTTTCTCACAAGCAAGACTTATGGCTCACGTTGACAAATTCGAGACAGAGTTTATGCTGTAAATCGTTATCCAGTATGCAAAAAACAGAAGAGGAGAGCCATGGATATTCATTTAAAAAAGGCCCTATCAAAGTCAAAAGGCGGCCTGAGGGGCCTGATCGGTCCCTCTATTCTGCTGTTTTCCTGGTGGCTTGGCTCCCATAAGGCCATCTGGAACCCCTTCATAATTCCGTCCCCCGAGAGCACCGTCCAGGCCCTCATCTCCATGATAGAGGACGGAAGCCTGATCGACCACGTAGCGTCCAGCACTGGAAGGATATTGAGTGGTTTTGCAATCGCTCTCGTTACAGCGGTTCCCACAGGGGTGCTTTCAGGGCTCTCTCCAGGATTTAGTGCCTATTTTTCCTCCTCTTTAAGTTTTTTAAACCATCTCCCCCCTCTGGCCCTTTTCCCTGTGCTCATGCTCTGGTTCGGCATAGGGGAGCCGTCTAAAATAGGGGTTATTTTCCTGGCCTCTTTCTTCCCGATCTACCTGAACACCATGGAAGGGGTCAGGACGGTCAACAAATCTCTCGTCGAGGCATCCAGGTCCTGCGGAGCATCTACCTGGAGGACCTTTATCCACGTGACCTTACCCTGTGCTGTACCGGGAATTATAACCGGCATGAGGGTGGGCCTAAGTTACGGCTGGAGATCTCTGGTAGGGGCGGAGCTGGTGGCCTCGTCGTCGGGACTGGGATTCCTCCTTCACAGGGCGGAGGTATTCTCCAGGCCGGATATTATGGCCGCAACCCTTATCACCATGGGAATCTTAGGGATCCTGCTCGATAGAGCTATTGGGTATTTGACTATGAGCGATTCAGACTACATGGAAAGACTGAGAAGGAGGTAATTGGTATGTCCAGGATCAAAAGGCTTTTGACCGCGGCGATTTTTGTGATAATATTCACTATACCCTCTCAGGGCTCGGAAAAGGTGGGTATCTCGGTGATAAAGGCCCTTATGAACGTCCCAACGGCGGTGGAGCAGGAATTGGGGCTGTTTCAGAAGCACTTCGGAGATAAGGTGAACCTGTACTTACCGGAGCTCTCCGCAGGTTTTCGACAGGCTCAGGCCATGGCTGCCGGTCAGATAGAGTTCGCAAACTGTATGGGATCGACCTCTCTGCTGGTCGCCGCCTCCGGTGGACTGGATATCAGGATACTGTCCGTATACAGCCGATCGCCAGAGGTATTCAAGATCCTGGTAAACTCCGATCGGATCACCTCGATATCGGACCTGAGAGGGAAAACCCTAGGTGGCCCTATGGGGACGGTGCTCCATTTTCTACTGGCCTCCGCCCTAAAACAGGAGGGCCTTTCCCTTAAGGACGTCGAGTTTATCGATATGCCCCACGACAGGGCGGTTGCGGCGCTCCTGTCAGGTCAGATAGACGGAGCTCTGGCCACCGGCCCTGTTGCCCTAGGTGGAATTAAAAGGGGAGCCAGAGAACTGGTGAACGGAAAGGGATTGATAGGAGGTCTGGCGCTGGTGGGGGTGAGCGGCAAAACCGCCAGAGAGAGGCCCGACCTGGTCCGTTCCTTCGCAGACGCCCAGAAAGATGCGGTGGAGGCCATAGCACAAGACCCCCGCTGGGCTTGGGGGCTTCTATCCAGAGACTCTATGATCTCTAAGGAATTTATAGAGGCCACGATGGGGCTGTACGACTTCTCTCCGGCAATCACCTCGGAGGACGTAAAAAACCTGGAGGAGGAGGTAGTCTTTCTACAGGATCTATCCATAATTGGGGAGATAGATCTAAATTCGCTGATACTTTAGAGGCGACAGGGGGAACGATCGTCATGAAGCAGCACACAATAGTTATCTGTATGGGGAGTTCGTGCTTTTCCAGAGGTAACCAGGAAAACCTCCAGAAGGTGAAGGATTTTCTGGAGAGAAACAGCCTTACCGACAAGGTCCTGTTAAAGGGGAGCAGATGCGAGGGAGAGTGTCTGAAAGGACCTAACATGACGGTGGACGGAAGGATATTCAACCGAATCTGTCAGGATAATATAGACGCTATTTTGACCGAAGCTCTACTAGGGGGGCAAACTCTATGACCTCCGCAAACAGAGACCCCAGTTCTTTCGCCATCTACACCGTGGAGAACGACTGTCAGGATTGCTACAAGTGCGTCAGAGGGTGCCCGGTAAAGGCCATAAAGGTGGAGAACGGCCACGCCCAGGAGATAGCCGACTCCTGCATAATCTGCGGCAGATGCGTCGAGATATGCCCTGTAGGTGCAAAGAGGGTCAGAGACGACGTGACCCCCGTAAAAGAGCTGCTTAGATCGGGAAGACCGGTCTACGTATCGCTGGCCCCATCCTGGGTCGGTGAGTTCGCCGGGGTGTCCCCCAGCCAGATAGTACAGGCCATAAAGGCCCTTGGCTTCAGAGAGGTCGGAGAGACCGCCCTGGGAGCCCAGGAAGTATCCGCCTCTTTGGCCCGATTTTTACGTCACGCCGGACCGGGGCTTTACCTCTCCACCGCCTGCCCGAGCACGGTGGAATACGTCATAAGATACCTGCCCCACCTTTCCAACTGCCTGACCCCTGTGGCCTCCCCTCTCCTGGCCCACTGTAGGATACTTCGTAAACACATGGATCCCGAGGGAGCGATGGTTTTCTTCGGGCCCTGTATAGCGAAAAAAGAGGAGGCGGACACCCATAAAGAGCTCCTGGACGGAGCCCTGACATTTCAGGACCTCAAAAACTGGTTTGAGGAAGAGGGCGTAGACCCTAGGTCATTTAAAGACAACTCCCCTCGATTTTTTCCTCTAGACGCCGAGGAGGGAAACCACTACCCCATAGAGGGCGGCATGATAGAGACCATAAAGGCCTCAGGCGACTTCAGCCACGTCAGGTTTTTGACGGTATCGGGAATATATTCTATAAAGAAAGCTCTGGACGCTGCGGACCCCTCTAAGCTAACGTCACCGGTGTTCATAGAATGCCTTACCTGTCCTGGAGGATGTATAAACGGCCCAGGCTCGTCGAAAGACAGGGACGGCCTATCACGATGGGTGGACGTAAAGGAGTTCGCAGGACCTCTGGATAAAGCAGCTGGCCGGACTGAGACGGTAGTCGTAGCGGAGGCCTACGTGCCGGAGATACCGGCGACAGGGGACATAACGGAAAAACAGATCACCCAGGCGCTGTTTACCGTGGGGAAGAGATCTAAAGAGGACGAGCTAAACTGCGGAGGATGCGGCTACGACACCTGCCGGGCCTTCGCCAGAGCGCTGGTCCTAGGCAGGGCGGAGGACTGTATGTGCGTCTCCTACATGAGAAAAAAAGCCCATAAAAAGGCTAACGCCATGTTGAGAAGCATGCCCTCCGGGGTCGTCATAGCGGACCAGGACCTTCAGATAGTGGAGTGCAACGAAAGGTTTGCAACCTTTATGGGAACGGAGATCCAGAGCCTCTACCAGGTCTCCGACGGCCTTAAAGGTGCCCAGCTCAACAAGATAGCCCCCGCCTTTGCCCACCTTATGTCCGGTGTCCTCGAGACCGATCAGGACGTCCACTACGACCACTTCCGGGTGGGAGATAAGCTCTTCGAGATAACCGTATTCTCCATAGAGCCCCACTTCACCGTCGGGGCGGTGGTCCTCGACGTCACCAGGAGGGAGATCCGCAGGGACCAGATAGCCCACAGGGCGGATCAGGTGATTAAGAAAAACCTGGCCACCGTGCAGGAAATAGCCTGCCGACTGGGAGAGCATATGGCGGACACCGAGATCCTCCTGAGGGAAATAGCCGAGGGCTACGGCTCCGAAGGCGATATGCACGAGGAAAACAAGTAGCCATGCAGGGACCTCTTTTTCTGGAGATAGACGTAGCCCAAAAGGCCAAGGAAGGTCAGTCCATATTCGGAGACACCTTTATGAGCCAGCCAGCTCAGGAGAAAAACCGAATAATATCGGTTCTCTCCGACGGTCTGGGAAGCGGCGTTAAGGCCAACATACTGTCCTCCATGACAGCCAGCATGGCTTTAAGGTTTATAGCCAGCGACATGGACTTTCTCCACTCCGCGGAGATAATGATGGAGGCCCTTCCGGTGTGTCAGGTGAGAAATATCAGCTACGCCACCTTTACCATAGTGGACAGCGTTTTAAAGGGCTGGACCAGAATCATAGAGATGGACAACCCAAAAACCATCTTCATCCGGGACAACCAGATCCTCCCTCTGACCTATCGGGAGGTAGAATCCCCAAGGTGGAACAAGCGAAAGATCCTCCTGAGCGAGATACTGACCAAGCCGGAGGACCGAATAATACTCCTGTCCGACGGCATCACCCAGTCGGGAATGGGCAGTTGGAGCTATCCTCTGGGATGGGGTGAAGAGGGCTGTCAGACCTTGGTCCTTGAGGTTGTAAAAAAGAAACCTTACATATCCGCCCAAGAGCTGTCGGAACTGATACTGGAGGAGGCTCTATCGAAGGAGCCTCTGAGAAAGGCAGGAGACGACATGACCTGCTCGGTCATGTACTTCCGACGCCCCAGAAACCTCATATTGCTCACCGGCCCCCCTTTCGCAAAGGATAAAGACGGCGAGTACGCCGCCATGCTCGAGACCTTCGAAGGATCCAAGGTCGTATGTGGAGGCACCACCGCCGACATAGTCGCGAGAGAGTTAGGCAGGGATATAGAGACCGACATCTCAACCGGAGCGCCAGGGATCCCCCCTCTTTCCATAATAAAAGGGGTCGACCTGGTCACCGAGGGAATTCTGACCCTCACCGAGGCGAACAAAATACTCAAAAACAACGAGGGGCTGGACAGAAACAACCCGGCGGCCAAACTAGCCAGACTCCTCATGGGGAACGACGTCATACAGTTCGTCGTAGGGACCAGGATAAACGAGGCACATCAGGATCCCTCCCTCCCGGTGGAGATAGAGATAAGGCGAAATATAGTCAAAAACCTCTCCAACACCTTAAGGGAAAAATATCTCAAAAAAACGTCCATACGTTACATATGATCTTTCAAGAGGGGGGAAACACATGAAGCCAGTAAAAGTAACGGTCTGTACAGGGACCACCTGCCATCTGATGGGGGCGTCCCAGTTTCACACCCTAAAGGACCACCTCGACGACGACGTAAAACCCTACGTCATCCTGGAGGGATCTCACTGCCTGGGGTTTTGCGGATCAAAGGACCTAGGACAGGCTCCTTTCGTCCTTTTAAACGGCACCCCCGTCGCCAGGGCGACACTGCCAAAACTGGTTAGATGGGTTGAGAAGATGGTAAGGGAGGAACCTTTCAGCGATGGAGAATGTCCTGAGATGCGATAACGAGGCCACCAGGTTCAGACGGGAAGTCCTGGTAAGAATAGCTTCAATGTGTTTCAACGATAATCTCGAAAAAGAGGTAGATCGGATACCTTACATAATGAGGCCCAAAGGGGACGAGTCGACCAGGTGCTGTATCTACAGGGATCGGGAGGTTCTGAAACATCGGTGCATGGCCGCCATGGGCCACAGGCTGGAGGACGAAGAGGACGACTTCACCCCTTTATCCCGTTACGCATCCATGGCCATGGAGAGGGAGAAGCCGGAGGGACCGGTCCTCACGGTCATAGACCTGGCATGCAGCGCCTGCGTCAAGAGCCGCTACATGGTAACCGACGCCTGTAGAGGATGCGTCGCCAGACCCTGCACACTCAAGTGCCCTAAAAAAGCCATAGTCCAGAGAAAGGGACAGGCGGTCATAGACCACGACGCCTGTATCGCCTGCGGCATATGCATGAAGGTATGCCCCTATCACGCCATAATAAGGATACCTATTCCCTGTGAGGAAGCCTGCCCGGTGGACGCCATATACAAAGACGAGATGGGAAAGGAACACATAGACCCGGACAAGTGCATAGCCTGCGGGAAGTGCGTCCTGGCCTGTCCCTTCGGGGCGGTGGTGGAGAGATCTCAGATAGTGGACGTCATAAAGGCCCTAAAAGGGGACCGACCGGTGATCGCCATGGCCGCACCTGCCATATCTGGACAGTTTCCCGGGGACACGTCTAAAGTGGTCGGAGCCCTGAAGGAGCTGGGGTTCGCCGAGGTGGCGGAGGTGGCAAAAGGCGCCGACGAAACCGCTAGATTGGAGGCCCTGGAGCTGGAGGAGTCTATCTCCGAGGGAAAGCTACTGACCACCTCCTGCTGTCCCGCCTACGTCGCGGCGGCGAGAAAACATCTTCCAGACCTGGCGAAATTCGTCTCTCACACGCCGTCTCCGATGAAGATCACCGCAAAGTGGGTTAAAGACAACTACCCAGACAGCGTGACCGTCTTCATAGGCCCTTGCACCGCAAAGCGGATGGAGGCCATGGAGGACGACGACACCGACTACGTTCTGACCTTCGAGGAGCTAGGGGCGCTTTTCGTAGCCGCCAGGATAAACGTCAACACCGTTGAACCCGGGGATTTCATCGACGACGCCGGCGCCGGTGGCCGAGGGTTCCCCATCAGCGGAGGTGTGACCCAGGCGGTCAAAGACCTACTTCCGCCGGATCTGGAGGTCAAGCCTCTGGCCATCGACGGTCTGGACAGAGGGGCGATGAAAACCCTGAAGCTCTACGGTTCGGGAAAGTGCCCGGGAAACTTTTTGGAGGTCATGGCCTGCCAGGGAGGTTGCGTTTCCGGCGCAGGGGTGATAGCGTCCCCAACGGTCTCAAAGAGGAAAGTCACTGAACTATCCCAAAAAGCCACCGCAAAGGGTTGAAGATCGGAGGTTCCCGCAAGGGAGCCTCTTTTGTTTATTCGGAAAAAACCACAGATAGTGCTTGTTTCTCCCCGAGGATCTGATACAATTTACACGGAACAGGGAATTATCTTTTTTCTCGAAAGGGGAGAGACAGAAACGTGAAGAAACTATCTTTGATGTTAGGTGCAGTAATCCTTTGTGTCGCCATGGCGACAGGGGCGATGGCGGAGGAAACTATCAAAATCGGGTACCTTGCGGCCCTCACAGGCGACTGGGCGGCCTACGGCCAGACCGAGAAAAACACCGCTATGCTTGCGGTGGACGAGATCAACGCCCAAGGCGGCATCAACGGAAGCAAGGTTGAGCTGGTGGTGTACGATTTCAGGGGACGCCAGGAGGACGCGGTCAACGCGGTCCGTCGTCTTCTGGAGGAGGACAAGGTCTCCGCAATAGTCGGAGCCAACGCCAGTGGCATCAACATAGCCACCGCCGCTCTGGTCAACAGGGCCAAGGTTCCTCAGATAGGAACGGTCTCCACGAACCCTATGGTCACAGTGGACCGCAAGGGCGACGTCAGACCCTACAGCTTCAGGGTTTGTTTCACCGACCCCTATCAGGGAAAGCTTATAGCCTGGTTCGCCGCTAAGGAGCTTGAGCTAACCAAAGCCGCCATCCTTTACGACATCGCCAGCGACTACGCCCAGGGACTTAGAGAGTTCTTCATAAAGAGCTTTAAGGATTACGGCGGAGAGACGGTGGCCGACGAGGCCTTCAAAGGCGGTCAGGACGTCGACTTCAGAGCCCAGCTCACCAAGATCCGCAACTCCGGCGCAAACGTCCTCGTCCTTCCCAACATGGGCAAAGAGATGGCCCTCATCATGAAGCAGGCCAGAGAGCTCGGAATGGACGACATAGTGTTCGTCGGCGGAGACGGTTACGCCGAGTTTATGTGGGAGATCGCAGGACCTGCAATGGAGAACTCCTACTGGATCAACCACGTTTCCCCAAGCGACCCCAACATGGCCAAGTTCTTCGAGGACTACAAGGCCAAGTACAACGACGAGTGTAAAGAGTTCGTCAACGGCATACTGGGCTACGACGCCATGTACTGGCTCTTCGACGCCATCGAGAGAGCGGGATCCAGCGATCCCGTCAAGATAGCCGAGGCCCTGTCGGCGACGAAGGACCTTCAGCTTCACCACGCTATCCTCACCGTCGACGAGTTCAACAACCCCAAGGACAAAGACGGCATCGTCCTTATAGCGAAAGACGGCAAGGGTCAGTTCTTCAAGAAGATCAAGCCCGAATAAAATCGTAAAGCTTTCAGACGGCGGACGGGTGTGCCGAGCACACCCGTCCTTTTTCTAGCGACCTTATGAGAGGAGGCAGTCCATTTGGCCACACTGGTCCAGCAGATAATAAACGGGCTTTCACTGGGATCTATCTACGCCCTTATTGCGGTCGGATACTCCCTAGTGTACTCGATACTGATGTTCTCCAACTTTGCACACGGAGGATTTCTGGTAATAGGCGGATATCTTTGCTACTTCGCCCTGAACTCAGCGGGAATGAACATCTGGATAGCGGGCCTAGGCGCTCTGGTAGGTGCCGGATTTGCGGCGGTACTCACCGAGAGACTGGCATATAAACCTATAAGAGAGAGAACCTCGGTGACCCTGTACCTCCTCATAGCCTCTATGGGTATGAGCATAGTTATCGAAAACGTCTTTGTAGTCATAGCGGGAGGACGGTTCAGGGCCCTTCCCCCGGTCATTCCTACCGACACGGTGAACCTCTTCGGAGGAGCTACCACCAGCGCCCTGGACCTCATATCCCTTGCGACAGCCTTCGTGTTCCTGGGAGGACTTCAAATTTTCCTGACAAAGACAAAATGGGGCCTCGCCATCAGGGCCGCCGCCTGCGATCTCAGGGTGGCGGGACTTATGGGAGTCAACACCAGCAAGCTAATATCACTGGTGTTCTTCGTCGCAGGCCTTCTCGCCGCAGTAGGAGGGATCTTCCTGTCCGTCCGTTACACCCTCTTCCCTCAGCTTGGGATGATAACCATTAAAGCCTTCGTCGCAGCGGTCATAGGCGGCCTCGGATCCCTTCCTGGGGCGGTAGTAGGAAGCCTTATCCTGGGCCTGGCGGAGATGCTCACCGCCGGATTCCTCTCCAGCCAGCTGAGAGACCTGGTGGTATTTTCCCTTCTGGTCATAACCCTAATAGTCCGACCTAGTGGCCTGTTCGGGAAAGACATCAGAGAGAAGGTGTAGCCTATGCCTGCATACGCTGAAGGGATTTTAATACTGCTCTGCATCAACGCCATCGCCGCTATGGGAGTGTCGCTGCTGACCGGCTTTACGGGCATATTCACCTTAGGACACGCCGCCTACCTGGCCCTGGGCTCCTACACCACCGCCATACTGACCCTCGATTACGGTGTGGGCTGGTTCCCTGCGGTTCTCGCCGGTGGAGTTGTGGCGATGGTCATAGGCTGCCTTATAGGTATACCTACCTTAAAGCTGATGGGGGACTATTACGCCATAGCCTCCATAGGTCTGGCGGAATCGATCAGGCTCATACTGGAAAACTGGCAGAGCGTCACCAACGGAGCCAGAGGGCTGGCTGGTATAGACACCTTCACCACCCTCCCTGTGGCAGGAGGATTCTTCGTCGTTCTGGCGATAATGGCCTTCTGTCTCATAGACGGCAGGTTCGGCAGATCCCTAAAAGCCTGCCGAGACGACCACGTAGCGGCAGGGCTCCTGGGATTCGACGTCGCAAGAATCAGGGTAGTAAGCCTCTCCATCTCCGCCCTATACTGCGGCCTCGCCGGAGGACTTTATGCGGGATTTATATCCTTTATTCAGCCTATGATGTTCGATATGCTTAAATCAACCGAGATGACCGCCGTCGTGGTCTTCGGAGGTCTGGGCTCCATGAGCGGGGCCATACTTGGCACCACGGTTATAACACTGGTTACCGAGCTGTTCAGACCTATATCCCAGTATCGTATGCTTATATACGGACTGGTCCTGGTACTGGTCATGGTCCTTCGTCCTGAGGGAATAATGGGACGAAACGAGGTCAGGGGCCTGGTAAGAAGGCTTTTCAAAAAAGGAGGTGAACGTTCATGACGGAGGTCCTGGTTCTCGACACCTTAAACAAGTTCTTCGGAGGCGTCCACGCCGTCAGAGACGTATCCTTCACCTTGCAGAAAGGGGAGCTGGCGGGGCTCATAGGGCCTAACGGAGCGGGCAAAACCACTGTCTTCAACCTGATAACCGGGGTCTATCCTCTGGATTCGGGACACGTCTCCATGGAGGGACAGGACGTAACGGGAATCCGAACCTGCGACGCCGTCGGAAAGGGCATAGCTCGAACCTTCCAGAACCTCAGGCTCTTCAAAGGCTCCTCGGTGCTGGAAAACGTCATGACCGCAGGCCAGAGGTATCACCCCTACTCCTTCTTTGAAGCTGCCACCCATATGGGAAGATGGCGCTCCACGGAAAAAGCCATAAGGAAGGAATCTATGGACCTGCTTGAGCGAGTCGGCCTGGCCAAAGACGCCGATAGAGTGGCGGACACCCTGC
Source organism: Dethiosulfovibrio salsuginis (assembly GCF_900177735.1). Taxonomy (NCBI): domain Bacteria; kingdom Thermotogati; phylum Synergistota; class Synergistia; order Synergistales; family Dethiosulfovibrionaceae; genus Dethiosulfovibrio; species Dethiosulfovibrio salsuginis. Next base: position 96,784 of record NZ_FXBB01000003.1, read on the forward strand.
CCTACGGCCACCAGAGACGGCTTGAGATAGCCAGAGCTCTGGCCCTCCGCCCCAGACTCCTTCTCCTGGATGAACCGGCCGCCGGGATGAACCCCGAGGAGGTCCAGGAGCTAAACGTCCTGATAAAGAACATACACCGAGACTTCGACCTCACCATACTGGTCATAGAGCACCATATGGAACTGGTCATGGAGATATGCCCTCACGTCATATGCCTCAACTTCGGCGCCGTCATAGCCGACGGAACCCCTGAGGACATTCAGGGCAACAAAGAGGTCCTTAAAGCCTATCTAGGCGAGGAGGTGGAGTGATGGATAAAAAGCCGCTTCTGTCGGTCAGAGGGCTAGAGGTCAGCTACGGAGCCATAAAGGCCCTGCTCGGAGTCGACCTCGACGTCTACGAGGGAGAGATAGTCTCGGTTATAGGGGCAAACGGCGCGGGAAAATCCACCCTTATGAACGCCATCATGGGAGACGTCCCCCGCCAGGCCGGGACCGTCTCCATCGGGGACAAAGTCCTATCCTCCAAGAGCTTCCAGGTCGTGGCACAGGGGCTCTCTCTGTCCCCTGAGGGAAGAAAGGTCTTCACCACTCTGACCGTGGACGAAAACCTCATGATGGGGGCCTTCCCCAGAGATGACAGGTCGAAGATAGAGGCAACAAAGGAACACGTCTTCGAGCTGTTTCCAAGGCTTAAGGAAAGACACGGCCAGTACGCCGGAACCCTCTCCGGCGGAGAGCAGCAGATGTTGGCCATAGGCAGGGCACTCATGTCCGCCCCGAAGGTCCTCCTGCTGGACGAGCCGTCTCTGGGACTGGCACCTATCGTCATAAAGGACATATTCAGGGAGCTGAAGAAGATCAACGGCGAGGGCATGACCATTCTGCTGGTGGAGCAGAACGCCAGACAGGCCCTCATGCTCTCCCACAGGGCCTACGTCATCCAGACCGGAAGGGTGATCATGGAAGGCCCATCCAGCGAGCTTATAACCAACCCAGAGGTGGAGGCCGCCTACCTGGGCACCACAAAGCACTGACGAAAAAGTCTCGATTTCTCCGGAAATCGAGACTTTTTTTGTTCCCTCCGACATAACTTGTCGCATCTGCGGTGTAAACTCAGATCATCAGGATAAAAGGAGGAGATTCTGTTGACCCTTTTTGCCATCGATAGAGATCATAACAGGCTAAAAAACCGGGTTTCCCAGGAGCTGTCCGCTTTGAGGAAAGACGTTCAGGCCCTATCCCAGGGAATGGGCCCAACCATAGCGGGGAGAATAGACTGTAAAATCTGCTCCCTGAAAAACTGGCTGGATCAGGGGGACCAGGAGGACCGGTCTCAGGCTATAATGGAGGCGGAGACCTTAGAGTTAATCATGGAGATAAACCTCCAGAGAAAAACCGGACAGATTTCGACCCGGGACCTTAAGTCCATGCTGAACCGGACGAGGTCCATAAGCAGATCGATCCGATTGATCTCCTCCTATCGGGAGCTTGGCTAAACTATATCCTAAGGGGGACTCATAAATGCCCAAAGAGATGTCGTCCAGCAGAATAAGAAGGCTCAACTCCATAATGGAGAGGCTCTGCTCAAAGCCCGAGGTGGGAGGGGCAGAGCTCAGGGGCCTTAAGGGAAACTCGTCATCCAGGACCTTTCAGAGAGACCTTCAGTACCTCCGGGAGGAGTTCGGCACGGAGATAGATTACGATCCATCCCGGGACAGCTACAGCCTTTTAAACCGAGGATCTTTCGTTATGGTCATCTCCATAAACGAAGCACAGATACAAGGCCTGGCGGCAGGCATAAAGATAGCCTCCCACTTTCTGCCCCACCTGAAGGACGACCTTTCCGACCTATGGGGAAAGGTTTCCGCCATCGTACCAAATAGACTAATCAAACAGGGGGAGGCCCTGGGCAGCTCCACGGTGGTGGCCACGCCGGTATCCGCCGTAAACCCCAGGACCTTCCACCTTCTCATAGACGCCATAAACAAAAAGATCCCGGTAAGGTTCTCCTACACCTCTCCCTACGAATCGTCGCCGGAACCGAAAGAGAGAGTGACATCGCCCTGGGGCGTGTTCTTCCAGGCCCACGCATGGTATCTCTGGGCCAGCCATCCCAACGTCCCAGACGGGGTTACCTACCGGATCTCCCGAATAAACACGCCTCTCATGTGGCCTGACGGAGATTATCAGGAAAAGCCTCATGGGCAGGAGATCTCCGACTACGCGTCGTCCTGCTGGTACGCCTATCGAGGAGGCTCGGACGTGGAGATAGAGCTGAACATATCCCCTCCCCTTTCCCTGGTCATACCTGAGACCACCTGGCATCCCACCCAGACAATAGAGACGAAAGAGGACCTATCGGCGACCCTCAGAGCCACCGTCTCGGAGAACGCCCTGGGGTCCGTGGCGAGGTGGATCCTGGCGAGCGCGCCTTTTGTGACGGTGGAGAGCCCCACAAGACTGGCGGATCAGGTGGAAAAGCTGCTGGCAGACTTGGTCGACAAAACGGGGATGACACCTCGATAGATCTATAGGGAACCTCTAAAAACTCACTTTCGAACCGCCTCAGAGGGCACGTCCTGTGCCCCCTCGGCTTGGGGCGACGTCCTGTCGCCCCATTCGACTGCACGACGGCATGTCAAGTATACGGGCTCAAATGGGCTCCGTCGAAACGATCTCTCCAAGGATTAGAGTTTCTAGAGATGACTTATAGTAATCCCCGAATCGGTGCCCAAGGCACAAAAAAACCTCATACCCTATCCGACTTAAGAGGTCGCTTTCATAGCCTATCATAAACAAAACACCCGCTATATAGGCTTTCCGAGTGGGAGACAGATTGAGGAGGGGTTTTCTATGAACAAAGGACAGAGAACGGTCAAAGAGTGCGAGGAAAGACTTGAGGAGATCCAGGATCACCTGGCTAGACTAGCGGATATCCTTGAGAATAAAAAAGCGGAGAAAAAAAACAACTCCATAGCTTTACTTGAAAAACCAGATGAAGAGCCAATCCCTACGGCTAAAATCGAGGAAGCTGACGCCAAAATGAACAGGCTAAAACAAAAAATTAAAAATTTAGAAGTTAAATTGAAAAACACAGGATTACAGGAGGAAGACGTATACGAAGAGTTGGGTTTCATACTAGACGAAACTCAAAATCTCATAAAAACGGCTGGGGCCACCTTGATGCTCCTGGGACTAGGAGGGGCCATAACCCTTTGCTCCTCACTTCTGGGCGAAATAGATATTGACGAATGGCTCGACTAGGAAACAAAACACACAGATCAAGTAAAGCTAAACATTGCCTCCACGACCTTAAATGCTACAATCAACTTAACGCTTAAAAGGAAACAAGAAGGAGGAGGGAAGCCCTATGCCTAAAGACACATCCTCAGTAAAACTGGATCGACTTAATCGCCTTATGGGGATACTCTACTCGGGAAGGGCAGTGACAAAAAATTTAATATTAGATGAAATAGGATACACCACATCTCGAACTTTCGAGAGAGATATGGCTTTCCTCCGTGAGGCCTACATGGTGGATATAAGATACGACAGGCTCTGCGGAGGTTATATTCTGGAAGGTAGGGGATCATTTATCCTCAATTTCACCTTGCGGGAAAAGGAGATCCTAGCGCTAATCGCTGGGCTGAGAATGTCCTCTCATTTTTTGCCCCATCTGGATAAAGACGCACAAGAGCTATGGGCAAAGATGCGATCGTCACTGCCGGAATCCCTTCTTAACCAGGGAGATATATTAGGCCAGAGCGTCGTCCTGTCTCTCCCTGTATCCCAGATGGACCCTAGAGCCTTTGACACCATACTGGAGGCCATAAAGGATCTCAAAAACATACAGTTTTCCTATCGATCTCCCTACGGACAGGGAAATGCCACGACCAGAGTGGTCTCTCCTTGGGGCGTTTTCTTTCAATCTCACGCATGGTATCTTTGGGGTAGCCACCCGAAAGTTCCTAAAGGCGTGACCTACCGAATATCCCGAATAAAATCGATTATCACCTCACCGGACACCACATTTGCAAAACCGCCTGAGGGAACGGACATAGTGGGGCACTCCTCTTCAGGCTGGTATGGCTACACAGGAGACGCCTCCATACCGGTAAAGATAGAGATATCACAGCCTTTAGGGGATATCGTAAAAGAAACCTTATGGCACCCAACACAAAGCTTCCTCGACAGAGACGACGGAGTGGTTGTCATGACAGCCGAGGTTCCCGATATAGGCGCTGTCGCTCGATGGATAATGGCGAGCGCTCCCCACGCAAAGGCAAAAGAACCGGAAGAGCTAGTACAAAAGGTCGCAGAGCTAGCCCACGGCATGGCGAAGGAGCATGAAGTTCTTTGAACCGGAAAAAAGCTTGCCCTAGGGTTATAGAAATAGGGCTACCAGCAAAACTAAGGGAGGGGTTTCAATGGGACTTCTTGACGAAATATTAAAAATATGCTTAACTATAACTGAAACAGATTCGGCATCCCTAAAAAGCGCTTATATTGATAAAAAAGCACCGAGTGGCCCTGGAGTATACAAGATCTTCTATAAAGGGCAGTTGATGAAAGTAGGAAAAGCAGAGGACGGCCTGAGGAAAAGGTTTAGCGATTACTATCGAGGACCAGCAGTCGGAACTGCGAGATTAAAATATATCACCTCGAGCAATCGTGATGATGTTAGTGTTTTCTGGCAGAAATGCCCTGCATCGGAAGCTAGAAAGATAGAAACCATGTGGTATGACCAAGCAAGAAAAAAAGGCGAAGCTTTACCCTGGTCGGATAGAAGATAGTCACACAGCAGGAGCATCTGATCTTCCTCGAAGAGCTGGCTATTCATAAGCAGACTACAGAGACATGGCCAGGACCTTTTTTAGGCTTATTCATAATCAGTCTAAAAGAAAATAAACAATAACTTGATCCTACAACTTACCTAATAATTAATACACTCTCCTAAGCGAACGCAAAGAGACTAGATCGTAATTTTAGTATCCATAAAAAAACGCTTTATGGGGAGAAATACCCATATATAAATCAAGCATCTTGATTTATATTTATGGGTGTCTCTCATACTTGGCAACTTAGCATATTTAACCTAAAACCTATTAAAATCAATTAGTTTAAACTTTATCGATGTCTTAAAGGTTAAAAAATACCTGATTGAGGTGCTTTACTTGAAAAAAGGGTGGAAGCCAGAAGCAAAAAAAATTAAACAATATATCAATTAAATTATATATAAAATAATTACTACGAATAAAAACTTTGTTTAGATTGCTAAGTTACTAGCTATTTACTAACTATAAGGTACCTCTAAAAACTCACTTTCGAGTCCCCTCGGAGAGACCATTCAGCCTGCCCCCTGTCTCGCCCGGGCGAATACTCGACCTGCCTGTTCCGTACGAACCGCCTCAGAGGAAACGTCTTGTCGTCCCATGTATTTGATACTCTAAAAGGGGCCCCGTTTAGGTTTCTTTGATAGCCGAAAAAGGGACCACCCCGACAAGTCCATGTATCATCTTCGGAAGAGAGGACTAATCTTTTCCGGGGAGATGAGAGGAGATGTACGGGATGGTCGACAAAGAGTTTATCCGAAAACAGTATTTTAGCAAAGGGGTATCGATTCGAGAGTTGTCTCGGATGCATAAGATGAGCCGCAAGACCATTCGTAAATTTTTGGTCGACTCGTCAATACCGCAATACACACGTCATATTTCTCGCCCCAAGCCTGTGACGGGAGCATACTGTCCCGTAATTCTGTCTTGGCTAAAGAAAGATCTCGAGGCTCCTAAGAAGCAACGTCACACAGCGAAGAGGATCTACGACCGGCTGGTCATTGAATACGATTTTCAAGGGGCAGAGTCGACGATACGAGCGTTGGTTCGGGAGCTTCGAAGAGAGATCGATCCAGCTCCTCGTGCATTTATTCCCCTCAGTACAGAACCAGGAGAACAGGGGCAGGTGGATTGGGGGGAGGCGACGGTCCGTATTGGAGGGGAGAACCGAAAGGTATTCCTTTTTTGTATGAGGCTACGCTACAGTGGAGCTCCTTACGTTAGAGCCTTCCCAAACACCAAGCAGGAGAGCTTTCTGGCAGGTCATCGTTATGGTTTTGAGTTTTTTGGAGGTATCCCCAAGGAATGCCTCTACGACAATCTCTCTTCTGCGGTCAGCAAGGTCCTGAAGGGACCGAAGAGAGTCGAAAACCCATGGTTTTGCAGCCTGAAAGGGCACTATCTTTTCGAAAGCCAATTTTGTGGCGTGGCGAAAGGCAACGAAAAGGGGTCCGTGGAAAATCTGGTCGGCTTTGTTCGACGTAATGCTTTGGTTCCGGTTCCCGAGGTCCCGGACTTGGAGACGTTGAATGATCATCTGGAAGAATGGTGTCTGGTCCGTAGAGGAAAGCGGTGGAACGAGGAACAAAAGCATCTCAATCCCCTTCCCTCCATTCCTTTCGATTGCGCCATTACAGCCCAGCTTAGAGTAAGCCCTACGTCATTGATTCGTTACGATGGGAATATGTACTCCGTCCCAGTCGGCCATGAAAGGGAAATCGTCACGGTCTGCGCTAGACGGGACTCGGAAACGGAGGATTTCTCAAAAAAGGGGAAAACCTTATCCTCCTGGGAAAGTCAGGAACAGGCAAAACCCATATTGCTATAGGTGTCGCCATGGCATGTATCGCACAGGGCTATTCGGTTCGATTTACCACCGCTATGGGCTTGGCACAGGAGCTCTTAGTTGGTAAAGACGAACATCGCCTCAAAAAGGCCCTTGCCCGATACGAGAAAAGCGATCTGGTCGTCGTGGACGAATTAGGCTATCTGGGGCTCGGTCCATGAGGCCCCATGCTCTTTCAGTTCTTTGCCGAACGCTATGAACGACGGAACGTCTGCATCACTATAAACCTGGAATTTCGTCGCTGGACAGAGATCTTCGGCGATGCAACCATGACTGAGGCTATGCTGGATCGCTTGACTCATCACGCTCATATCTTCGTGTTCAAGGGGAAATCCTATCGCTTTGCTCAAAGAATCGCCTATGTCAGCTCTGAAATTTAAACAAGAGGGTGGGTCCCTTTTGAGTTGTCAAAAACACCCAATCCTACTACACGACAATATGTCGAGCATACGGGCTCGAAGTGGCTCCGTCGGGACGATCTCTCCGAGGATAAGCGTTTTTTAGAGGTCCCTTATGGTAGTCTAGATGCATCTGTTGTCTCAATTTTCAAGCATACCAATGCGCCGTCAAACGATATTTTGCATGATTTTTTAAATAAAAAGCTCACTCTAAAATCAAAAAACTACAAAAATGTAACTGCTGAGGCCAGAAGGGAGAATCAGGGTGAATGACAAAAAGAGGAAATTTAAGTGTAGGAAGTGTGGGGCTTGTTGCAGACACATCTCTGATAACGAGCACCTGCGGTTTATGGCAGATAATTCAGGCTGTTGCATTTTTTTAAAAGATAACCTTTGCGCAATATACGAGAAACGACCTATCTTCTGCCGAGTGGAAGAGGCCTACGAAAAATTTTTCGCAGATATACTCCCATACGATCGCTATATCGAATGCAACGAAAATGCATGCGAATTACTAAGAGAGAAGGGGACTTAAAAAATGGCAATACCGCTTCTATTAGCTGGAGCAGCCATTGTGGCTGGCATAGGTGGCGCAAAAAAAGGATATGATGCGATTAACTCTTTCGGCGAAGCAAAAAAAATTGGCAAAGATGCTGAAGAAAAGCATCGCGATGCCATCGATCGCCTTCAAAAGAAGCAAGGCGAAATTCAGGAAGAGGCAAACAACCTAGGCATTCTAAAAAACAGAGTATACCAGCAAACCATCCTAGATAAATTCATGCCAATATATAAAAAATTTAATAAAATAAACTCAAACTATGAAGATACGAAAGAAACGATTGCAATCACAGAAGAAAGCATTGAATCTTTAGAGCAAAATGCCATAAGTTTTACTGAAGCCGCAGGATGCTTAATATCCTCAGTTTCAAATGGAGCTGCAGCAGGCATGGGTGCTCTAGGATTAGCAGGAGCAATTGGAACCGCATCTACAGGAACAGCCATAAGCACACTTAGCGGAGCAGCAGCTACAAACGCTACCCTCGCATGGTTCGGGGGCGGTTCTTTGGCAGCAGGTGGATTTGGAATGGCTGGAGGAGCACTTGTTTTAGGAGGCATTGTCGCAGGGCCAATTCTTGCAGTAAGCGGTTTTATGGCCGCAAGCAAGGCTGAAGAGGCCTATACCAAAGCAATTGAATACGCAGCAAAAATAGAAATTGCCTGTGAAAATATAGAAGCTTTGATGCTTACAGTATCTACGGTTGGCAAACGCATAGAAGAGTTTAATTTTGTAATCAACGAGCTAGACGCTCGCCTTCTGAGTACTATAGAGCGGATGAAAAAAACAGAAAAAAAGATTTTAATCAGAAACCCAAAACTTATATTAAAAATCCTTTTTTTTAAAATGCACAAAACAAAACAGAGAGCACTCCAACGAATAGGGCTAAAAGCCTCAATAAACGATAATTTCTTAGAGGGTATTTATAGCGACAGAGATCTAAAAAAGAAAGAAATGGAGGATTTATTTATAATGAGAGAAACGACTGGAGCACTGAAAAAAGTATTGGAGATTCCCTTGCTTGATGAAAAAGGGAAAGCAAACGACCAGTCTGCTAAAATTCTAAAACTAGCAAAGTCGAGCATATCATGAGAAAAAAACCCAACCCTAGTTTAAGTCTATCAACCGATGCAATTCAGTCCATCTTGAAAGAATTTTATAATTTTAAAAAAATAGAGGAAGAAGAAAAAACCAAGCGCACCCAAATAATTAAGGAGGCAGAAGCATGCATAGAGCGTATACGATCACAAAAGGAAATATTTTTAGAATACCTTGAACACGAGTATAAAGAAAGGGCAAGCACTTATCAAAAACTTTTTAGCGGTATTGATGCCGCGATTGAGAAAGGGGATACGGCAATGGTAAATTCACTCATGCAGGGAGTTATATCTCAAATACAAACAAGCCCTTTCAGAGGAATTCAAGACTTCCGAGAGAAACTGATGGACAAAAATTTTGTTGATGAATTATAGTTTTATACAAATAACATAGCTAGGCAACTATTTAGTCGCCCCTGTCAAAAATAGAACCTGACCATTGAGAGCCATAGACATGGTCTCAATTATTTTGGCATAGCCATTAGCCCCTTCCTAGGTTCGGAAGCAGCCCGATATTTTAAGCTTCGCTTTTGAAGTTGCGGATATCCCGCTCAGCTTAGTTATTGTCGAAGGGGATGGCAAAGTCCCTGGCATAGAGCAAGATCTCCTCCTTATGGCCCCTAAATCTCTCCAGGAGGTTCCTGGTCTTGCCTTTTTTGGGCCTGCCTCTTGCCACCTTTCCAGTAGGGAGGGGGTTTTGAGCCAAATCGACGGCAAGTAAGTTATCGAAGGGGTACGTCCTGTGCCCCTTCGAATTGGGGTGATATCCTGTCGCCCCATTTGTACTACACAAAGGTATCTCGAAAATGCGAACTCGAAGAGGCTCTGTCGGAACGATCCCTCCGAGGGTCCACTTTAAAGACCCTGTTTTATTGAATCACATCATTTTTTATTAATCTTTGCCTGGCATTCTTTACAGATACCATTATGCATATCCGACTTAGTTGAATTATGATAAAAATCTGATAATGGTTTTTCCTTTTTACACATCTGGCACTTTTTCTTTGTTGATGCTGGCATCTCCGCTACCTCCATTCGTTTTTGAGCTAACCAAAATAAGTTAAAATGCAGTAATGTTGAGCGATAAGCAAGCGCTTTAGGGGTTTATTTGACGTTATTGAGGAATGGCGCTCTGCTCTAACCCTTTAAAAACCATCCAGCCTAATGTCTGCCTATTCATTTTACATTGTCTTACATACATTCTCAACATATAACCTCTGTCCCTCTCTTTTAGTCCTGTCCAGAAGTAAAAGGCATCGGGTTATGGTTGCAATGGCCCTTTGCATTTCTGTCCCTTTCTATTATGTAGAAAACAGCTTGAACCAACTCAAGCGATACCGCCGCTCCTAAACTTAATCCCACACGCTCATAACAGCATCGATGAAGTTATCCTCTATTGAGTGGGTGAAGTTGCTCTCGGTGGATTCATAATGCTCAGCTAAAATAACCGGAATTACGCTTTGCCCACCGAAGAGATCGACCACTTCCTTGGTCCCGTTATAGGTTCCCAAGGCTACCATTCTGTCCCCTTCCAGGGCTTTTATCCTTCCCTTTGGAACCTGGACTATTACGGGATTCTTAAGGTATCCCATACCTGAAACTCGCTCTGTAAAAACAGAGGCGTATTTACCGTCTACATCATAAACCTCGCCGCTAATCTTAACCTTTTGCCCTTTTGGGTAGTCCTCAAACACGGCTTTTCTGTAGTTCATCCACTCATATTCCGAAAAATCGGTCTTGCCGGAGGCTTGGGAGCCAGAATAGCTCGCCAGTAGCTTGGCAACCTCTTTGTTTTCGTTATAGGCCTTGGCTAAATCAGCGGCATTTTTCCCACCGCTATCTCTGAAATTAGCATTGGATCCTCCCTTTAAGAGTACCTCGGTAACATCAACTACAGGGTTAGACGAAGCGGCATACATTAAAGGGGTCTTCCCTTCCACGTCTTTCGCCTGAACATTAGCTCCATTCGCTAAGAGCAGTCGAGTCACCTCCGGGTTGGGGTTGTTGCCTGCCGCAGACATCAACAGGGTCGTCCCATCCTGACCTATCAAAAATACATTGGGATTTGCTCCAGCATCCAGAAGGGCTTTGGTTACCCTGGAGTCAGAGTTATCGCTCGCGGAGTAAAAAAGGGCAGTACCTCCATCTTCGTCCTCGTAGTTTACATCAGCTCCATACTCCAAAAGCAACATAACTACCGCTGGATCAGGATTAGACCACGCCGCTAGCATCAAAGCCGTATAGCCAACTTCGTTTTTTGCGTCGACGTCCATACCGCTAGCCAATAACCGTTTTATCTCAGAGACCGACCCACGCTTGCAGAAATTGGCAAAAGCTGCCTCCTCCTGATCTGTAGCTAGACCTGGAGGTGCAGCCATAAAGACCATAACGCAAGCCAGGCAAACAGCGATCCAACCGATAAACTTCTTTCCCATACAGATCCCTCCTTATGAAATCAAAAAACCGAAAACAGGCCGTCTAAGCTCCCGCAAAAAAAGCATAGGGCAACAGAGCGACCTGTTAAGTCGGAGAGGGAAAGCAAAAACCTTATTCTGTCACCGTCCTAAGATGTCGTTATGGAGTAGTAAAGTTGCAGGTGAAGGCGATAGGCCTTTTCAAGATAAACTCAATCAAGAGGAGGATTTCGTTATGAATAAGATGGTAAGGAAGGTCGCTTCGGTGGTAGGCTTTTGCGGTGCCCTATGGGCAGCAGAGGGGCTAAACAGGTTTGGGGGCTTGGTCGCCGCTTTCGGGGGAGAAGATACCCCTTTCTACATAGCGTTTCTACTGATCGCGGTGGCCGCAGCAGGAGTCTTTATACTCTCCCTCTTCAAAGATGTGCCTTCGCCCTTAAAGTGGGTCATTTGCGTCGGCCTTTTTGGATCGGCAGGGCTAGTTCTCATGGGGCCGGCTTTACCGGTCAACGAACAGATCTTGTTTGGGCTTACAGTCGCCGCTCTGGCTACCTTTGCGCTTCCCACTTCAAACAAGAAAAAAGAATCGGTAGTAACTATAACCAAAGACCAAGAAAAGCCAACAAACGCCCAGGCAAAGTAAGCTAGACAATCCCTCATACTCCCCGCAGATTTTATTCCAGACCGGAAGGGGCATAATGAAAGGAGCCCCCCAGGGAACTGACAAACAATTCAGAGGTAGAGGCCGCCTATCTAGACACCTCAAAGCACTGACGCTAGGCCAAAAGTCTCGACTTCTCCTGGAAGTCGAGACTTTTTCACATTCTCCGACATGTTATGTCTCATTTACAATTTAAGCTCAGGTCGTAAAACATGAAAGGAGGAGGCTGTGGTAAGTTTTTTTAGGTCAACAGATAACATTGATCTCAGGCTATAATGGAAGCGGACACCTTGGAGCTAATAATGAAAAGAAAACTCCAGGATAAAAACCAAACAGATTGCCATCCAGGACCTGAAGTCCATGCTGGACCAGCTGAGGACCATAAGCAGATCAATCCGGCTGATATCCTCCTATCGAGAACTGGGCTAATAAACTATATCCGTAAGAGGAGCTTTTCAAAGAGGGCTAGTGACAGCTACGCTATAAAAATCAACAAAAAATCTACCAGGAGTGATTAAAAATGGAAAATGTAGGACTAGTGTTATCCGGTGGAGGCGGGAAGGGTGCCTACGAGGTAGGCGTATGGAAGGCATTGGAGGAGCTCAAAATCCGACCTAAAGCTATTTCCGGCACGTCGATAGGGGCTATCAACGGAGCCCTATATCTACAGGGGAGCTTGGAGATTGCCCTGGATATGTGGCAAAACCTCAGTGCCTGGAAGCTCGTCGTACCAAACACAGAAAACATAACAAAACAAATCATTGCAAAACAGATAGATCCCTATCTTTCTAATTTTATTCTAAAGCAAAAAAAGGGTATATTGGATCCTAAAGGGATACGATCTCTCCTCGAGGAAAAGGTCGACCTGAACAACCTGACATCATCGGGCATCCCCTTTTTCGTGGGAGCCCACGACGAAGGGAGAAACAGCATTGTCTATCTTCCGTTACACAACCTATCGCCAAAGGAGCGAGGCGACTCCATTATAGCCTCTGCGTCCCTTCCGGGGATCTTCCCTCCGGTTGAGATGAACGACATGAATCTATCCGATGGGGGATGGCACTACCTTCCAGGCAGGAATCTGGACAACACCCCTATCGCCCCGGTCTACGGACAGGGCTGCTCCACTATTATAGTGGTTGCCCTAGAACAGTGCTTCGAAATCCAAAGAGATCGTTATCCTAATGCAACCATATTATCTATAGTGCCATCGGAAGACTTAGGAGGGGTATTAGACGGAATGTTGGATTGTTCTAGAGAAGGAGCGGATTACAGGGTAAACCTAGGTTACAGAGATACGATGAAAACCCTGGGCAACATAGGCATTCAAAACGATATAGCCCAAAAAGCTACAGAAATTCTACTTAAAATGAAGGAAAATGAAGATATTTTTTCCAACAGAAGGACAGAGATACCCGCTCAAGACATTAAAACCGCCATGATACAGTTCAACAAGGCAGTGAGAAATGATTCGTTCTCTGAGCCCATAGCTATCCCCGAGTTCATCGAGGAAAAAGTCCTCAAAGAAAGCACGAGAGCTATGCTCTGTCAGATAGACAAGGATAATATAGGCATAGAGGTTGATAGCTTCATAGAGGCTCAAAGCAGCGAAGATGCCACCCTGTCTCAAACCATGTTTGAGGCTATAGCTCTGCTATCTCCAGTTGATTCAAGATCCAAAGGAATATCTAATCAAGGATTCTTCGCCGGACTTATTGGAAGGTTATCAGGAAAAAACGGTCGAATATCCTCGGAAAATGATCAAGATCTAGCCAAGGCCCAGTACGCCGCTTTCTCTATGATAAACGCGATTCAAAACAAGGGACTTCTCTCTCTGGAGTTGACCGTTGCGGCTAACACAAAGATAAATGCCCTATTCAGCCAGATAGAGGAAGTACGGGGTGAACAAAAGAACCAGATAATCGATCTCTATAAAAGCCTATCTACGGTCTTTCTTAGACTCAGGCAAGAGATACTAGCCGATCGTCAAAGAATAGACAGCCTGGAACGACGACTTGAACTAGTGGAGTGGCTACAACAGATAAGGACAAGGACTTTTAATGGAAGCGAATACCGGTCTCTTTCCAAGCCTGAGGCTCTAATATGCCTGGTAAACGATTTCTATCGGTTCACCAGAGGACAGTGGAGCATCAGAGAGCTGCTGACCCTTAAAGAAGCACTTATAACCCTAGACATGGCTGATGATATTGTGATACCTAGTAAGCGTCAAAGCTAGCAGTACCTCGTAGCATCATCATCGGCGTGAGATAATCGCCCCACGATGAAGACTGAAGGGAACTCAATCAGTACGGGGGTGGTAGACCAATGATGACGAACCAAGAAGCTAAGCTAGCAGAGACCTTAAAGATCTGGACAGATCATATCAATGACTGTCGGTCCAGCGGAATGACCGTAAGGGCCTGGTGCAAATCCAAGGGAATCCACGTTCATACCTATTATTACCGCCAAAACCAGGTCCGCAAAGCTGCCTGCAAAGAGGCGCAACAGCAGGAGCGTAAGACATCGGTATTTGCCGA
>NZ_FXBB01000004.1 GCF_900177735.1 Dethiosulfovibrio salsuginis
ATCCTCTCTGCCAGGTGCGGCTTTGCCGGACAATCTGAGCTCTTTTCTCCAGTTGTAGAGCGTGGTTACCGTTATTCCGGTTTCCTGAGATAATCTAGGAATGGATATGTTTTCCGGTGGCATCATTCTGCTCTGGATAGCCTCTTTTTGCTCTTTGCTGTACTTAGCCATATGTCGCACCTCCAGGGGGTCTCGCTTGATTTTTCAAACTATTGTATCATGCGACATCTATTTTGATATGTAGTGTGGCTGCTATCAGATAAATACGGAATAATGCTGTTCTTTAGACCTTTCCTGTCAGTGTTTTTTTTATAAAATAAAAGTGCCGTGCAATACATAAGATATTGTTTTTAATTAAAAAAAGAAACATTTTTTGATGGATAGGAATTGAGCTAAGGTACTTGTTTTTGTGCCATTCGGGGTATCTTTTTATCCTTTGTTCTAGATATTTGCTCAGACTTGAACTCGTTTCTTTTGTTAGCTTTGACATCATTGATTGATATAGTATTTTTTGAATGAATAAAAATTCAACCTCTTTGGGGTAGTCTTGAAGCAGCTCTTCCTCCACTATTCTAAAAGCTGAAGCACTCTCATCTTTTTGTGTGGAATGTATGGAATGTGTAAGCGAATCTCCGCGTTGAAAGTAACCATAGAGTGCTTTTTGAAGATATCCAAAGTCAAGACACTTTGAAATAGCTAATTTATTGAATACAAAATCTTCATGACGCATTGTAGGAGGAAATTTGACTTGATTGTCTGTTATGATGCTTTTTCTGTATAATTTACCACAAACTCCTCCTGATGAGAGTGCTATTGCTATCTCCTTGGAGATGATAACTTCATTTTTAAAGGGAAGAGTTTTGAGGTATGTTTTTTTTTGTTTTTTACTGATAGTGCATCGAAAAACAGGCAGTCTATCGGTTTAGTGGCTATTATTTTATTTAATTTTTCTATGGCATTACTGGTCAGTGTGTCATCAGAATCAAGAAAAAGAATGAACTCTCCTTTTGCACTTTTTATCCCTAAGTTTCTAGCTCCACCTGGACCTATATTTTGGGGGGATGCTAGTATCTGGACTTTTTCTTTGTTTTTTAATTTAAATTCTTTTATTAGATGTAGTGTGCTGTCATTAGAGTTGTCATCTACAAAAACGATCTCAAAGTTCTGGTCTGTCTGCATTTGAAGACTTTTTATTGTGTTTAATAAAAAACGCTCTGAGTTGTGTGTCGGTATTATGATTGATATCATGACTTAGACTTTCCGAATTGGGCTATCCCCTTAGTTATTTCTGTTGTAGGGGAGTATCTTATTATTTTTTTGGCTTTCCTAACATCCGCCCAGGTCTGTGGCACATCTCCCGGTTGGGTTGGCTGTCTGTCTATGATGGCCTTTATCCCCAGGGTCTGCTCTATAGCCTCTATCATCTCCGCCAGGCTCACTGTTTTGTTGTTGCCCAGGTTTATGACTTCGTAGAGGGTTTTATCGTAGTCCATGGCGGATCTTATGCCCTTTACTATGTCCTCTACGTAGGTATAGTCTCTTCTGGTGCTTCCGTCTCCGTAAACCGGTATTGGCTTGCCCTCTTTTATGAGCTTTGTGAATTTATGTATAGCAAGGTCAGGCCTCTGTCTCGGTCCGTAGACGGTGAAAAACCTGAGTGCTAAAAATCTTATGCCGTAGAGATGGCTGTAGACGTGTCCCATTAGCTCTCCGCTTACTTTGGTCGAGGCGTAGGGGCTTATAGGCATCAGTACGTGATCGTCCTCGCTCCACGGTACGTTAGGATTTATGCCGTAGACGCTGGAGGACGATGCGAACACGAATTGCTTTATATTCCTCTCTTTGGCGAACTCGAGCATGTTCTGTGTCCCTGTTACGTTTACCTCCTGATATCCTACAGGATCCTGTATGGAGGGCCTTACCCCCGCCTTGGCGGCCAGATGGACTATTACGTCGTAGCTGTCGTTCAGCTTCTCCCTCAGGCCCGGCAGGTTACGGATGTCCTCCTCCACCAGACGATATTTTGGGTTATCTCTGTGAGGGGCTATGTTGGACAGCTTGATCGATTTGTCGTAAAAGGGGTCGAAGTTGTCCACTACGGTGACTTTCCAGCCCTGATCCATGAGCAGGTCCACCAGATGGCTTCCGATGAACCCCGCTCCCCCTGTGACTAGACAGTGTTTCGTCACAGAACACACCTCCCTATGCCGTGATAGACGAATCCCATGGCGTTCATCTGCTCCGGGTTATACTGGTTCCTTCCGTCGAAGATGACGTCTCCTGCCATTAGCTCTTTCATCCTATCGAACTCGGGACGACGGAAGGGAAGCCATTCGGTCAGGAGGAGGAGACCATCGGCGTTTTCCAGTGCCTGATAGTTGTCCTCGCAGTAGATTATACTGTCGGTCTTTGGAAGCTCGGCTTTTGCGTTTTCCTGTCCCACCGGGTCGTAGGCCCTTACGGTGGCCCCTTTTTCCAACAGCCAGGGTATTATGTCCAAAGCGGGGGCTTCTCTAACGTCGTCGGTGTTAGGTTTAAAGCTCAAGCCCCATACCGCCAAGGTCTTTCCCGTAAGGTCGCCGTCGTAGTGGTTTAATACCTTCTGATAGAACCACTCTCTCTGGGTTTTGTTTATCTCCTCCACCGACTCCAGAAGGGTCATAGGGCTTTGGTTTTCTATGCCCGAGTGGATAAGGGCCTTTACGTCTTTAGGGAAGCAGGATCCGCCGTATCCCACACCGGGGTAGAGGAATGCCGAGCCGATTCGGCTGTCGCTTCCCATACCGTGACGCACCTGGTCTATGTCCGCTCCGACTTTCTCGCAGAACCTTGCTAGCTGGTTCATGAAGCTGATCCTGGTGGCAAGCATAGAGTTGGAGGCGTATTTGGTCAGCTCCGCAGAGGGTATGGACATGGATATTATCCTGTTTTCCCTCATGCAGAAAGGGGAGAAAAGCTCTTTCAGAAGCTCGGCTGTTCTGCTGTTTTGGGTTCCTACGACGATACGGTCGGGTTTCATGAAGTCATCTATGGCCGACCCCTCTTTGAGGAACTCCGGGCAGAAGGCCACGTCGAAGTCCAGATCCTTACGATCTCTGGAGGCGATCTCCTGGGATATGTGACCGGCGATTTTCTCCGTTGTCCCTACGGGAATGGTGGATTTTGCCACGACGATTTTGTAGTTTTCCATGGAGGCCCCGATCTGTTTTGCGGCGTTGAATACGTAGGATAGATCGGCGGAGCCGTCCTCCCCAGGAGGGGTTCCAACAGCTATAAATACGAACAGACTGTCATCCAAAGCCTCTTTAAGGTCGGTGGTGAACTGAAGCCTTCCCTGCTTTACGTTTCTGGCGACTATGTCCTCCAGCCCTGGCTCGTATATTGGGATCTCTCCGTTTTGGAGCTTCTCTATCTTCCTCTGGTCCACGTCCACACACCAGACGTGGTTTCCAACCTCCGCCAGGCAGGTTCCGGTGACGAGACCTACATATCCTGTTCCTATCATGCATATGCGCATACTTTATTTAACCTCCGATTTTTTTAATGACACAGGTATTGTGTACATAGCCCTTTTCCCCTCAAAGACTCCATCTACACATATAGCATCACCCCTACGATTCCATCGAGGATGTAAATCGCATCTGACGTCGTTGTCATATTTGAATGGGTTATACATGGATGCAATCTCTTTATACGTACCTGCTGTAGGCTCCAATACCATTACTTTAGATGTCCTAGTTCTGTCTGGGTATGTGTCTGTTATTACCATCGATCTGTCTGGAGAATAGCTAGGATGTCCATCCCACACGAGAGTAGGCCATAAATGCTTGTAGTTATGGGTCTTGTCTTCAAGAAGGAAGTAACCGTCGACTTTATTCTTTCTTAAATATCCCAATATAAAATTATCGTCTTTCCATGTGCAATGTGAAATCATGTCATCATCACTTAGATTAAAAAGATCGCTACCATCTATGTTAGCGGTTAGAAGCCTAGAATATTTTCGTCCTTTGTTTATCCAGCGGTGTATAAACATAAACCTATTCCCACTTGGGGAAATTGATAAATGATTTACTTTGTGCTCTGCTCCAATCATTTCATCTCTTTTGTCGATATTCATTAGGTCTTTATATGTAAAAATTCCCTTCATCTTTTTTGTGCTTATGTCTACAGACCATATGCAAAAACCGTCGGGTATTAGTTTCTTTGCGGTTACATCAGGTTTGTTTATGTATCCATATCCAGGGCGTAATCTGTTCAATCTATAGAAATCAAGCGTTAGGGCGGTTTTGCCATCTTGCGATATAGAGTAAATAGGGGCTGGTATTACTTCCTCTTCTTTTGATTTTACGTTTAGGATGACAGAGCAAGGACGCTTATCTCTGAATGTGTTGAATATAATCTTGCTACTGAAGTCTGGTCCAAGCCATTGAAGCATACATCCTTGCTGCACGTTCCAAGAGGTTGTCGAAGCAATTGTAGTGCTTTTGTCGTCTTTTGAATCTACTATGACTATCTCAGATTGGACGTCAGAGGCAGGATAGCGATGTGTGTCGACTGTTTTTAGGGATAACAAATAACGGTCTGTGGCATCCCAGGGGGATTTGTCGTAATAGCCAAAAAAATACTCGAAATCGTCACCAGGGGTAACACGTTTTACACTTCCGTTAACTTTGCATTTTTTAGGCGAGAGGAGGATCGATGTTATTTGATAAAGCCTCTTTAGACCTTTTTTTATCTTGGGGTTTTTATTTAGAGCAGCACTTAGCTTGCTCTCTGCTTTTTTTAGCTTTTTAATCATTCACTTTGTCACCTCTTCTATTGGCTACGCCTTTATTATCTAAGATTGCCGTATCCCCACTCCCTTATACTGTGGGGTAGCATTCTGAAGATGATAGCAATAACTTTTAATGCGTTTAGTTTTGGTGACCAAGTGTTATACGAAAATCTTGCTTTTACTTGTCGCATGATCCTGCTTTTTTCTGATCGTTTTTTTATCATGTTATCCGTTCGAAAAAGCAGTAAGGGTAGAGGTAAGTTCGCTATCTTGACATTGTTTTTAAGCGCCCTTCCCCACAGTTCTAGGTCCTGATCTGATTTAAAGTTTTCGGAGTACATGCCTGTTTTGCTGAATACACTTCGTCTAAATACAACAGTTGGGTGTATCAGTGGATTCCTAAAGTGAAACCAAGCCTCAATATCTTTTTGTGCAGTTGGCATTTTTTTGAGAAATAAATCTTTTTGGTTTTTGTAGTTACCGTTTTTGAACTCAAGGGCCCAAGACCCTAAAATATCCACACAGGGATTTTTTTCCATATAAGAGATTTGTAGCTCAATTCTTTGAGGTAGTGCAATATCGTCGGAGTCCATTCTGGCGTAGTATTTAGTTTTTGTCTGTGCAATGGACCTGTTTAGACTGTATGCGAGTCCACAGTTTTTTTTGTTTACTATGAGAGTCATGTTGTTAGATTCAAGGTATTTTTTTATGATTCTAGCTTTCGACTCAGAGACTTCTCCGTCTTGAATAAGATGGATTTCTGAAGGGGTAACGGTTTGGTTGAGTATCGATTTTATAGCCTGCTCAAGATGATTGTTAGGCACTCCTTCGTGAAAAGGTATGCCTAGAGTCACCATCGCACTCAATTCTGCTTTTCTCATCTCGCTCCCCTCATTCCCAACATGGTCTCAACGGTCTTCAGGCCGATCTGGAGGTTTAGCAGTAGCGACCTGTTCTTTACGTAGTAAAGGTCGTATTCCAGTTTCTTTCTGGTTTCCGTTACGTCTGCTGCGTAGGTGAAGTTTATCTGGGCCCAGCCTGTTATGCCAGGTCTTATTCTGTGACGATATTCGTAGAACGGTATCTCTTCTCTGAAGCTCTTTACGAACTCCGGTTGCTCTGGTCTTGGGCCTATAAGGCTCATAGAGCCTGTGAGTACGTCCCAGAACTGAGGCAGTTCGTCCAGTCTTGTTTTCCTTATGAACCTGCCAACTTTGGTTATTCTGCTCTGCTCCTGGTTTGCGAAGGCCGCTTCTTGGGGTTTTTCCTTGGTCATGCTTCTGAACTTGTGCAAGGTGTAGATCCTGCCGTCTTTTCCGATTCTCCGTTGGGTAAAGATAACCGGAAAGCCCGAGGAGGCCGCTACAGCTATGGCCGTGGGGATCATGAGTATCATTCCTACCGTCATTCCCACAAGCCCTGCCAGTATGTCGCTGATCCTCTGAGGTTTGTCGTTTATCTCCCTGCTGAGACATATATGGTAGTAGTCCGAGTATTCCATGAGAAGCTCATGGGGAATTCTGCCTAGATACTTTTCCGCCAGTTCCGGGAGAAAGATGGTTTCGATGCCTTTGTGTCGGAGGGCGGATATCAGGGAGGTCTGTCCTTCCTCCGAGGAGAAGGAGCTGTCCGCCAGTATGATGATCTGGGTCTGCCCTTTTAGGTTTATTGCTTCCTGTATGGATTTTTCGTTAGGCTCGCAGTAGGCCACCGGAAGTAGCTTCCTGACGAGTTTTTCCGAGATCTCCATCATAATAGGGTGCCACTTTGCCTTTTGGCCGACTATAATCGCCCTCTTGCAGGGCAGGAGATATCTGAGGCCCTTAGATATTATCCATCTGGCTAGGCTCGCTATCGATGCAAAGCCCAGCCAGATGGTCGCAAACTCAATTTTGGAAAGTATTCGGAGGTAGTTAGGGACGGTGTAGAGGGTTCCTATTCCCACCAGGATGACCGCTACCGACGATCCTATGAAGACCCTGAACATAGACTCTCCTTTTCGGCTTTGAGATAACGACTCAAAGTCGTAGCACCGGCAGGCGTAGAGAGAGAGTATTATAGCCACCAGCAACGTCCCCCACTGGATTGGGTGGCTAAGTATCTGGGTTAATGTCGTAGAGCCTACGGTTGCCACCAGAAGAAATGTTATTCCGTCCAGGGCGAGAAGGCCCCACTTCACAAAAGCTATGTACTTTGCCACCACAAACACTCCTTGTCTAGCTTTTTTTGCCGCCGAATATCCTCAGGCTCCTCTTCAACTCGTCCATCTTTGCCTTTCTCTCCGGGTCCGACTGGGCGTTGGAGGCGAACTCCTTCAGGAAGGCTCCGAACACCCCTATAAATCCTCCAAGCACCGTGGCGAGGACGACTATCAGCTTTTTCTTTGGTTTGTCCTTCAGCTCCGGTGTTTCCGCCTTGCTCAGCACCTGGACCACGCTTGGCTCCTGGGCCTCGGAGATTCTGGCGCTTTCGTACTGTTTTAGGAGCATTCCGTAGAGTGTTTCGTGGAACTTGAGGTCTCTCATTAGCCTCAAATATTCCAGCCCTGCGTCGGGCAGGTCCTTCAGGGATATGTCCGATGGCGAGGTGGAGCCCGTGCTGGCCTCCATCCTCTGGAGCTGCTGTCTAAGGCTCGATAGCTCCGCCTGTAGCTGTTTTACCCTAGGGTTGTTGGCTGTGGCGAAGGTTTGGGTGGACCTCAGCTCAACCTCTTTTGCCGTAACCTGGGCTCTTAGCTTTGTCAGGCTCTCCACCACCGCCGAGGCCTGGTCTCCGACGTTCAGTATGCCCGTCCTTATCTGATATTCCGACAGCTTTTGCTCCGACGCCAGCAGGTTGAGCTGAGACTCTTTGACCTGCTCTTCCAGGAACAGCCTCTGTTGGGATGCCTGACTAAAGGCCAGGCTCTGCATGATGGTCTGGAGCTGATCCACGTAGCTGTTGGCTATGGCAGCTGCCATGTCCGGCGAAGTGTCGGATACCGAGATGGTTATTATTCCGCTCTTTGCGTCGGCTGTGGCGGAGGTCGCCCCTGACAGGCTGTTCCTGATGTCGGTCCTGAGTATCTTTTTGCCCTCTCCCTCGCCGTCACCCTCAGGAGACAGGGCCTTGACTATTGGGGAGATTATGTTCCCCAGGGTCTCCTTTACCGTCTCTACCGCTGGGTGAGAGGGTTTCGGCTGTCGGTTCATCAGGTCGAATTGGTCTATCACTTTGTCCAGCACCGGACGGCTTTTGGTTATGGCTACCAGTAGGTCGCTGGGGGTCTTCACCCCCATCATTCCTGCGGCGAAGTCGGGAACTCCCATCTGGGCCAGTGCCGCCATGGCCCCTGATCCTCCGCTTTGTGGTGGGATCACCTGGGTGTCCGCCTTGTAGATAGGTGTGGCTACCAGTGCGTAGACTATTGACAGCAGGGCGAAGATAGTGGTGGTCTTTATTATAAACCCCTTCCTCCTGGCGAGAACCAGGAGGAGGTCTAGGAGGTCTATTTCGTCCTCGTCGTAGTAGGGGTCCTGTCTTTCTATGGGTTTGTCTTCCATTCGAGCTGTCCTCTCTATTTGTTGATAGTGTTGTCTATGAGGGCTATGGACAGGGCGGTTTTTGAGATCATGTCTATAAGGTCTCTGGTATTTCTTGCCCCTATGCCGCTCATTATCTTCTGGGGAACCACTATGGCGTCCCCTTCTTCCACTATGGCGGGCCTGTTTTTGAAGTAGGCCTGGACGGTGCTGCCGTCCGCCCTCAGGATGTAGGTTTTCTTCCAGTTGGCGTATGGTGCATAGCCCCCCGCCTGTTTTACGTAGGTGCTGAAGGGCTGGTTAGGCCTGTAGATAAGGTTGGTCGCCCTCTGGACCATCCCCAGTACGTGGACGGTGTTTGGCCTGGTGGGGATTATCAGCTTGTCTCCCTCGATCATCTCTATGTCGTAGGGGGTGGCTTTGAGCATCGCCACCGTTTCGGGCAATTTTATCACAATTCGCCCTGTTGCCTTCAGTCCCTGGACGCTTTTTAGGAAGTCGTTTTGCATCTGTATCTGGCTCTGGGCCGCACTGGTGGTGTCGGCGGTGGTCGCGCTTCTCATGGCGCTCATGGCGGCCATGGAGAGATCCTGTCTAAGTCTGCTAACGGTCTCGTTTATGTGCTCCTGCTGTCTTCGTCTTTCGCTTTCTCTGGTGAAGATGGCTCCCCTTCTGAAGGCTTTGGATGTGAAGCCTCCCGCCCTTTCCAGGACGCTGGAGAGGGTCTCACCTTTTTTGATGGTGTAGGTTCCCGGGTAGACCACCTCGCCCTGAATGTTGACGGTCCTGTAGAGGTCCCATTCGGGGACGTTTCTTATGAATATGTAGTCGTTTATCTGGAGGGCGATGTTGTCCTGTATCGAGCCCTCCAGGGCTTTTTTGACGTTTACCTCTATGTGTTCGGTGATCGGTCCCTGCTGGGTGACTTTGACCCTGGTGATCTCCGCCCTGTCCGAGGCCATGTAGAGGATTCCTCCGGCCCTTTGAATGACGTCCGCCAGTTTTGTGGAGCCCGCGTCGATGGCGAACTGTCCCGGCTGGGCCACCGCTCCTGTTATGTTGATCATGGCCTGGGCCACAGGGACGGGGTAGATCCGCACCAGGTCGCCGTTTTGGAGGGCTATGCCTCCCTGGGCTTTAGGGTCTAGGTTGACGATGTCTCCCTCAAAGGTGATTCGCCTTTGGTTGTCCTGAAACCTCTCTATCTGCACCCTGCCTTTGTAGGCCCTCTGGGTGAGCCCTCCCGCCATGTTAATCAGCTCCGAGAGGGAGAGAGAGTCGCCTTTCATCTCGTAGACCGCAGGGGTTCTGATGTCTCCCGTTATGGCCGCCAGCTTGCCTACCGTCGGTATGAAGAGGACGTCTCCTGCCATGACTCGGACGTCGTTGGCTTTGTTGCCGTGCATAAGCAGGTCGTAGGCGTCGAAGGTGGTGATGACCTTTCCCCCTCGTTTGAGCTGGATCTTTCTCATTGACCCCGAGTCCGACGGGCCTCCCGAGGCGAGGAGGACGTTCATCACAGTGGAGAGGGACGACACGGTGTAGGCCCCTGGCCGTCTGGCGTTGCCAGTGACGTAGACCGTTATAGAGTGGAGCCTGCCCATGGTGACGTTTATGTCGAAGTCGTTTAAGAACCGGGCGTAGGCCTTCTCTATGGCATTTTGGAGCTGGCCGAAGGTGAGTCCCGCCGCTCCCACCACCCCTGCGACAGGCAGGGATACCGAGCCGTTTCGGTCTACGGTGACGGAGAAGTGTCTTTCCTCAAGGCCCCAGACCGATATCCTTATCTCGTCTCCCGGGCCGACGACGTAGTCCGGCCCGACTGGCACGTCCTGGACCGGTGCGAAGGTGGAGGGGGTTCCTCTAAAGAAGGCAGCTCCGTACCGAGGAAGGCGGGTGGTGAATCGGTTTCTCGCTCCACCTGCCAGGAAGTCGTCTATTTCCTCTCCTCCCTCAGGGGCCTGGATCCCTTCTTGCTGTCCTTCCTGCTTTCCTTCCGGGCCTTCGGCTTCATCGCCCTCTTGGCCTTCTTGTTGGCCCTCCGGTGTTTGGCCTTCTGGTGCCGATCCCTGAGCGGGAGCAGGGCCCCCTTCCGCCACTACCGGTGCCGCCAGTGCCTGCATCGCCGCTATGCTCGGGCCGGTTTCGGCGGCGGCATAGTTTGAAAGGGCCATGGTTATGGCCAGTGCTACAATAGGTAAGAACTTTTTTCGTCTCACGAGGCTATCCCTCCAGGGTGTATTTTTGCTATATCGGTATTTTTTTAAGTGACCGTCCGATTATATGCTCTATCCATGGAGATTTCCATAGCAGGTTGTGAATCCAGTTTGTTTTTTTTGCTGTAGAGCTCTTTTTTTGTGTCTTACCCTCTTGATATTCCAGCCGGAACAGGGTATATTCTAAGCGTCGCGTCGTTTTAATTCAAACTGGAAAGTATATTCTCACGGAGGTGTTGTTGTATGAAGAAATATCTTTTAGCTTTAGCTGTTGTAATAGCCATGGCCGGTGTGGCTGTGGCGAATGTCTATGATGATCCTCATAACCCGGCCAGTGCGGATTCCGATGTTGATGTCAAGATTGATTCCACGATTGTCGTGACTTCAGCCGATTTTGCAGGGGATCAGAGTGTGTCTATGGACTTTGGGGCCATGATTCTTGATGCTTCTTTTGATTCTGTAGTTGTGAGTTTTGACAAAACTACTGTTCGTAGGGACTCTTCTTCTGACGTTACAGCGGTTGCTGTGTTTACCGTAAGTGCTGATAGTGCGCAGGCTAAATCGGCGGACAAGCTTTCTTTTACTATAAAGAATGTGGATACTAATAAGTTCACCTCTGCTTACATGAGAGCCAAGAGCAGTGATAGCTTTGTTTCCGGTGGAACTACTTACCCCATAGTCAGTGGCGAGTGGCATGGCGCTCCAGTTGTTTCTCTGGATATCCTGACTTCTAGGGACGCTAAGATTACCGTTAACAAGCCCGGAAACTTCTTTTCTGAGAATCCTATCGTTCTTGCCAAGACGACCCCTGTCCATACTGGCGGTTCCTCTTCCTCCGGCTGTAACGTAGGCTTCGCTCCTATGGCCCTTCTTCTCGGCCTGCCTCTGTTCTTCCTCAAGAAGTAAAAAATAAACCGACACGCGACGTCGCAGCCCCCCGCTAGGGGGGCTTTTTTGGTATCCTATGCCTACATCGCTTATAGCTTGGGAGGAATGTCATGTGAGACGGGCCGCTGCTCTTTTTGCCCTTTGTTGTTGTTTAGTTTCTGTGCCTGGGTGGGCCCTTTCCCCTTCCGGCTGGGGAGGGACCGGGCTTTGGGAGTATCCCACCGCCGAGGTTCCTGGAGACGGCAGGGGATGGTTTGGAAGGGCCAGAAACGATCCTTACGCCCCTTATTATTTCACCATAGGATTGTTGCCCTGGATGGAGTTCAACGTCAGGTTGACCGAGATGAGGAGCGTCGTTATACCCACCGAGGTCTGGGACTACTTCGTCGATAAGGCCATAGACCTTAAGTTTTTGCTGTACAGCCAGGACGGCTGGATCCCCAGCTTTTCCGTCGGGGCCACCGATATCTCGGGCACTAAGGTTACCGATGCTAAATATGCCGTGGCCACGTGGAAGTTGGAGGATTTTGCCCTCTCTATGGGGTATGGCACAGACCGATTTAACGGTTTTTTTGGAGGGGTCAGCTGGCAGATTCTGGATTGGTTGGAGTTTAAGGCGGAGTACAGCCCTATGGATTACACCGGAGATATGGGGGGAGGAACCAGAATCTTGAAAGAGAACCCCTCATCAAAGGTCAACTACGGTGCGGTGGCGACGTGGAACGACCTGAGCGTCTCCCTCAGTCGCCAAAGGGGGGATCAATGGTGTTGGAACTTTTCCTACGCCTTCGACGTCAACAAGCCCCTTTTCGGCGGTAAGAAGAGCCCCGTCGCAAAACCCGAGGACGGCAAGGTCATAGCCTGGGAGGAAACTACCCCGGAGGATATGTCTTTGAACCTTGTGGAGGCTATTGGGAGCTCCATAGGGGTTAGGGACGTCAACATCTTAGTGGGAGATAAAAAGGTTCTGATCGCCTACGAGAATATAGGATACAGCTCTCAGGCCGAGGCCCTGACCAGGGTTATGGTTATGGCCTCCTGGCTTGTCCCTTGGGACGCCGATACGGTGTCCTTCGTTCCCAGGGTCAGAGGGGTTCCGGTGGTTCGGGTGGACGTGCCAGGTTCTCAGTTGGGATTGATCCGACTGGGAGAGCTTAATCGCCACGATCGGAGGTCCGCCGCCATTCGATGGGCCACAGGAAGCAGGCTTTCCGTCGATCCCGATGAGGACTGGGAGTTTTTCCGCAAGCCCGGGAAAACATTACACAAGGGCCAAAACGATTTTAAGATTATGCTGACCGCCGATCTCCGGGTGGACCGAAAGACCACCAAGCCTTTCTTTATGTCCCGTTGGAGCGTGGACTACGTCTACGACTGGAGGAGCTCCCAGGGATTGGCCGCCCATCTGGACGTGAGGCAGCCGATCTCCAACACCATAGACCAGTGGTTTGAGTCGGAGGTAAACGACGAGACCCGGATATGGAAAGGCGTTTTGAGCTACATTCACCGCTTCGGCGAGGGGCTTTACGCCGTGGCCGAGGTGGGCTGGCTGGACGATATGTGGTTTGGGGCCAACGTCTGGGGCCGGTGGTACGGTAAGGACGGCTCCTGGTGGCTTGGAGGACGATACAGCTTCCTACACGAGAGAGATCCCTACAGCTTTGCTGGCCTGTCCAAAAATCAGCTGTGGATATCCCAGCCCACCGATATCCCCTACGACGGCGAGTGGTGGTCCTCCTGGTGGGCTCAGGCAAACTATACCGTCATGCCCTACGACCTTAACCTGACCGCCGAATACGGTAAGTTTATAGACGGCGATATGGGCTATAACCTCCAGATGACCAGAAACTGGGATGACTTGGCTCTGGGGCTCTACTATCGGGTTACGGACAACAAGATCCCCGGGGAGAACTACACAAAGACCGGTGCGGTTGTGTCAATTCCCGCCGATGCCTGGTGGGGAACCGACAGTGCCCAGTATTGGAAAGAGGATATGAGGATAAATTCCGCTTGGATATACTTAGGAGGCCGTATGCCTGGGTCCTGGAAGACCCCGGAGGATCTGTTGGGACAGCTTCGTCCTGAGGTGCTGGGGATAAACCTCTACAATGCCCTCGACGATTATGGGCGGGCCCTCAGAGGCAAAGAGGGCTTTCACGACTCTAACCTTAGGGTCTACAGCCTTTACGACTACGTCACAGGCTACTATCGGGTCAAAGAAGACGGTGCTTTGCTGGGGGTAAAATAGAGCCAAAAGGTCCTTTTCGTATTTTGGAATAATCTCCCTCTTCTGCTATCATTGAGCCGGAGGGCTCCGATTTTTGACAGAAGAGGAGGAGAGAGTATGGTGAGTGTTTGTAAAAGGCGGGGCTTGGTCCTGTCGCTCTGTGTGCTGGTCCTGTGGGCTGGCTGTGCTTTTGCGTCGGTGAGGGTGAGGTCCGGTCCCGGGGAGATCGGCCTTTCCTGGCCCGGCAGCAACGAGCCGGTTGAGTCTCAGGTTACGGTGTCCGGCCCTGTTGAGAGGGCCGTGACGGTCAAAGGGAGCGGTGTCCTTATAGGAGACCTTCCCTCAGGGGTATACGAAGTCAGGCTGTTGCGGGGAAAGGGAATAGAGCTTTTCGTCGTGGACGTGCCGATGGAGGCTAAGACGTCCACCAGGAGGTCCGATTCCGGGCCGTCCGCTTTGGTCGAGATGGGTCTGGATACGTCCCTCTATCCCAACATAGCCCTCCAGTTTCGGCCGGTCGACTCCAACGGAGGGCCTATAGGGGAGGTCTTTTCCCCTCAGGACTTTAAGCTCTACGAAGAGGGCCGGATTATCCCCGACTTTTCCATGTCGGTGCCTTCGTCGAAGGACGTCACCAGGGTCGCCGATCTGGTGGTGGTTTTCGACGATACCGGCAGTATGGGGCCTTTTATAGACCATCTGAAGGAGAGGATAGTCGAGTTTATAGGGAGTATCTCTGGGTCCGGCATAGACCTGAGATACAGGCTCATTACCTACAAAGACGACGCCAACGACGGCTGGTTCTGGACGACCTCCCCCGATCTGTTCAAGGAACAGGTCAGTTCTCTGAGGGCCACCGGTGGAGCTGATTGGTACGAAGACGGTTTCGAGGCCATGAAGATCGCCACCGAGTACGATTTCCGTCCTGGGGCACAGAGGGTGTTTATGCTCTTTACCGACGCCCCGTGCTGGGAGGGCCGTGACGAATTCGACAAGCCCACACCCACCTGGGATGAGATGGTCAAGGCCCTCAAAGACGCCGGAGTTGTGCTCTACGCCATCGCCCGTGACGATAAAGGGAGCCCGGATATCGGTCATTCCTACTCTCACGGTGGATGGTCTGGCACTACATTTAATCAGTATAACGGTTCGGGCAGCCTGACCGATCTCACCGGAGGTAAATGGTTCGATATATACGGCGATTTCTCCCCTATTATCGACGAGATAGGGTCGGCGGTGGGAGGGAGCTACCTCCTGTCCTACAGGACCCCTAACCTCCCTGAGACCCTTTCGGGGGACGATGTGGTCGACGTCAGGTTGACCTTCAGGGATTCTATCGAGCTTCTGACCAGCTACGACGTGAATATCCCTCCTGTGGTGACCGTCTACGGCCCCACTAAGGTAAGTGCCGATGCGGGAGTGCCTATATCCTTCGACGTGGTTTTCGGAGACCTGGACGGAGACGGTATTTCTTCCCTTCGCTTCACATATCGTTTCGAGGGAGACGAGTCGAGCAAGTATATTGACTACTCCGAGGGATTGGATAGCGGTCGGCTTGAGGTCGTCCTGTCTGGGGATCAGGTTCCGGCGAACGCCCCTCTTCTTTACTCCGCTAGGGTTATAGACGGAGAAGGCGCTAGAGCGGTGTTTCCTAAAGACGGAAGTTCCGCCTACGTCTCCAGGGAGAGCCGTCCTTTCGTCATAGTCTCCGCCGATGCCTCTTTGGATAGTTCGTGGAACATGACGGTTGCCTTGGTTTTAGGTGATCTTCCCTCCGACGGTGAGCCTCCTTTCCTGGTGTACAAGAGCACCGGAGGGGATTTTGCCGGAGTGGCTGGCTCCCCTGTGATTGCCACCAAGGACGGAGATGTCTATAAGGTGGTTCTTTCCGCCGAGGATATGGCGGGCTTTGGCGCTGTTCAGGTTGGAGTTCAGGTGAAGGGACTCCTCAGAAAGACCAGGGTTTTCTACTACGCCGTTGATCCTGGGGCTGTTATACGTGGGAAGGCCGATACGGTTATACTGACGAATCTGGCCAAAATGAGCTCCACCGCTGGCCTCGAAAAGGCTATCTCCGACCTGGTGGTGGCCGCTTGGAAGCTCGATGCCTCCGGAAGGCCTCTCGCTGAGGACGGCAGCGGACTGAATATGCTTCCGGTGGTGGTGGACCTCCAGGATAGGACCATTCTGTCCGGTGCTCAGGCTCCCTTCCAGCTTAAGTGGGATGGCGGAGCTTACGGTACCGCCGAGGAGGTCCTGGCCGGTCTCAAGGCCCTTTTCCTCCGGTCCGGTTTGGTCCTTAAAGACTCTATGACTCTGGTGATAGTAGGTGCCAACGAGGCTATCCCCTACGGCACGTCGGACAACGCGTTTTCCTGGCTTGGGACGGAGAGCGACTGGTATAAGAATTCTCTCAAGTCCTCCAAGGCCCCTGGCCTTGAGTCCCTCTACGCCGGAAACCTGTATCCTTCCGACGTTATCTACCGAAACTCCTTCCTCCGCGCAGGAAGGCTGGTGGAGACCGCCGACGACGCCACAGCCCTCATAAATCGCTATATCAGCGATGGGGCCTATCTGGTGGACAGAAAGAACCTTCTGTACCTCGGTGGTTACGACAGAAACAACGAGGCCGATGGATTCTTGATCGGTAAGTGGCTAAAGTCCTACAGTGGTCTATCTCCAAACGGCTGGACCGCCGATAACGGTTCGGTTTACGATCCTACCGATGGTTTTGCGGGAACCAAGATAGTCTCCGCTTTAAATGCCATAGGTGGTGGTATCGCCGTAATGACGGGACACGGACATTACTACCTTATCCAGAACGGCAAGGGAAGCGACGAGCTTTTCTTCGCCGGGGCTCAGAGCGGTTTCGGAAGTGGCTCTCAGATTTCCTCTCTGGAGAACGTAGTGCTGTTCACCAACGCCTGTCATTCGGGGCTGAACTTCGTGTCTTCCTCATCTGGCTCGGTCTCTGATACCGACTTCCCGGAGATATTTGCCCAAGACGGCAGAGCTCTGGCGGTCTACGTTGCCAACACTCCCTACGGGATCTACACCCCAGCGGGGGTAGGCTACAGCGACAGACTGACTCAGAACGCAGTGAGGCAGCTTGTGGACGGAACTTACGACACTGTGGTTTACGATGGTGTCTTTAAGGGGACAGCCCTTCCTTACGAGCCGTCCATCAACGAGGATATAATGGGAAGGCCCCAGTTCTACGGTATCCCATCCTATCGTCTCGGACCGGCTCCCGTCGCCTCCACCGCCTCTAAAGGGGCTTCTTTAGCGGTTTCCAGGATGTCTTCGGTTGCTGAGACGGTCCAAGGTGGCCGTTTCTTCGAGTCGACGACCACCAGAGGAACTTCCTCTATGGGGCTTAAGCTGGAGTTTAAAATGATATCCGGCGACTACTCTATAGGTGCAGACGGAAAGGTTCAGGTCTACGGAGTAGGCCAGACCGATAGCTTTGGCCGTCCTGCCCTGCTTTTCTCCACCTCCGTGCCTAAAGGCAGCTCTATCAGTGGGGACTTTACCGTCACCGTCGGTAAGACCAAGCAGGATACTTACGGAGGATCGGTGAGCAGCAGGTTTGCCAACAGCGATAAGGAGGAGACTAAGGACCTGAACACCTCGTCTTTCGACGATATGGTTTTGGCCAGTGCGGATATCGACGGCGATCGTCTGGTGGTGTCCCTGTGGCCCGTTCAGTACAACACCTCTGAGTCGAGTTTAAGGATAACCGAGGAGGCGTCGATCTCCCTTAACGTGACCTTCCCGAAGGGCTCGGTTTCCCTGGCAGCGGTGGACGACGCCGATATGGACGGCCTCCCCGGATGGTGGGAGAGGGCCTACGGCCTGGACGACAACGATCCCTCAGGGATAAACGGTCCTGACGGCGATCCCGATGTAGACGGCCTGTCGAATATGGAGGAGTTCCTGAGAGGTACCGACCCGAACTCCAAGTACAGCGGTTCGTCCGACACCACCGATGTCTCCTGGGGAGCCGATAGGCCGACTATAGCCTTGACCTCCGAGTCGGTTTCGGAGCCCACAAGCTCCGACGTGGTTATAGCTCTGACCGATCTGCCCGATAAGGCCGTGACGGTTCAGCTCGACTATTGGCCGAAGGGCTTTGAGGCTCAGCTTCGGACGACCGATCCTGTTCCCGTAAAGGGAGCGACGACCTCGTCCTCTAAGGGAGCCTCCGGTCTTTCCGCTAACGTCCGCCTGAGCGGTCTGAAGGCCGGGACGGAGTATGTGTTCAAGGCGATAGCTTTCGATGCACTGGGAGTGCCTTCCACTCCCTCCGGAGAGGTCAGCTTCAAGACCGCCGCAGCCGACGCTCCGGCCCCGGTGGATCCCGAGAATCCTAAGCCAAGTTCCGGCGGTGGATGTGACATAGGGGCGACGCCTTCTATGGCCTTGCTGCTTCTGGCTGGATTGGCGTTGATAAAGAGGTAGTTTTCACTAATTAACCTAAGAAGAGGCCCTTTCGAGGGCCTCTTCTGCTATAATTTAACCGGTGGTTTTTGAGGAATAAGGAGGTCGACAAGTGTGAGAAAGAAAGCGGCATTGTTCGGCGGAATAGGTCTGGCCCTGATGGTCTTTATGACTATGGCCATGGCCGGGTCCTACACCTTTGAAGATGTGGTCAAAGGCCTGAAGGACTTTAAGGACGGAAAGGTGAATATCTCCTACGTTCAGGAGCGAATCGCCGGGTTTCTCGGCATCGAGGACGTTCCTTTCCGAGTGAGGTTGAACCGAGAGATTCGCAGGACTCCCGGCAAAGGTATCGTTACGTTTTGGTCCCTCAACGGCTGGGTGAACGAGGACGACAGCAGGATCGCCTCGGTCCGTATCTCCGTGGAGGGAGGTGGAGAGGATCTGGACGGAGAGACCGCCGATATGGTCTACTCTCCTGAGGATAGAGCCTGGTATGTCCCCGATTATCCTAAGTGGAACGAGCTTCCCTCTCAGGATATGGCCCTTAACGTGACTCTGACGTTGAAGGACGGATCGACTAAGTCCACCCGGTGGACGGCGAACCTAGGGAGCTTCGAGGCCCTTAAAGATGGCCTAGACGGCCCTCTTGCCTCCGTTAAGGTGACCAAAAACGGCTCCGTCCTGACCGTCTCCGACGATATGGCCTTGATCCTCGATCCCTTTGGGGACAACCTGTTTGGCCTGGATATATCGTCGGTCTCCAGCGATCGTCTTATCGCCCCTGAGAAAATGTGGGGCTATATCCAGGAGAGGGTCAGAGACGGCAGAGGCCAGTACAGAGAGAGAGACGTCCTCCTGAAAGACGGAAAGATGGACCTGAACGAAGAGGGCTGGAAGGACGTTTTCTTCAGCAGAGGCAGCCTGTCCGCTAGGTTCTACCTCGCCGATTCTGGGGATACCTATCCCGACAATTTCTCCCTCTGTGGTCGTTTCGTGGCGGATATCTTCCCCGACGTTGTGGTAACTCCAAGGGTGGAGATGAGGCGGTTTTACGATTCCAACGGCGACGGTACCGCCTATTCTGAGCGGGTGGAGAACAAGAGGCTCAGGCTCGATTTTTACTCTATGGTCGGGGAGAGGCGTGTCTCCCGTCTGAGGGCGACTCTGGGGGATTCGGAGTTCGTCATGGACGCAAAGGATCCAACTAGCCGCTTTTTATCCGACTGGATGGTCGACGAGTACGGCGAGGCGGTGGAGGGGTACTACAGGCTTAGGGAGCTTTTCCCCGATACGATTGAGGGTGAAAAAGACCTTAAAGTGGAGATTTTCTACGAGGAGAGCGACGGTTCTACTGTGAGCAGGAATCTGTCCATGCCGATTGAGACCACTATGGATCCCGGTCGGTTCCCGGTGGATCCCCGGTTTTACGCCATGACCGAGGGCGGGGAGGAAAGGGAGATAACCCAGCCCGCCATAGGGGAGAGCGATTTCCAGTCCGTCCGGTTTACCTGGGACAACAGCGACCAAAACGCCGAGAGATATAGGGTGAAAAGCTATATATGGGCTATGGACGTGGAGAACAGAGAGGTCGAATTCGGTTCAGAATCCTGGAACTCCGGGATAACCGAGCTTTCCGTGGATCTGGACGACGACGATCTGCTGGAAGACTGGATCCGTGGAGATCTTATCCTCTATATGGACTACTCCGATGTTTACACCTACACCTTCTACAAGCCTATCTTCAAGAGCGCCGATCCGGTAATAACCGGCAGTATTCACCTCCACCGCTTTATGAACGACGGTAAGCCTGGCGGGGATTATTTCGATCTGTGGTTCGTCCCGAGGATTATGTACCCCTCCTGGACGGTAAAGCAGTATCGTATGCCAGACCTGAGGAAGCTTCGTGTGCCCATAGAGGTCAACGGAGGAGAGTTCTGGATTCACGGCTTTAACCAGGGAGGGTACAACGATAGCTACGGTTTCGACGCTGAAGCCAAGCTTTCAGGGCCAAACCTGGTGTGGTCCGACGATATCGAGCCCGACGGCTGGAAAGCCAACGTGTCGGTGGATAAGGTTAACGCCGACCTCCGAAGGGACTGGACCTTTGAGGTTACCTATACCGATAACGTCGGTACCTTTACCGAGACCATAACCGTTCCTCTCGGAGAGGTGTCCGATATAGTTCCCGACGTGAAGTGGTTCGATAAGGACGGCCCGATGGCCGATAGCTCGGTTCTCTGGAGGGACAGCAGAGAGCTTTTAGGGGCGGAGGTTTCCTGCGACTCGATCAGAGATGGGTTTTTCACCGCCAACTGGAGTTTGCCCGACGGAACATCCAACGGAAACTGGAACAACCTGGTGAACGAAGGTGGAGTGTGGAGGAATAGCTACCAGATCCCCGACGGCGTAGGGTATCTGGGCGGCCAGATCATAGCCAATAGGTACTTCTCCGGTTCTAAGCTCGATATGCTTTACTTTGAGCATCGCTATTTCAGGGGGCCTGTCCAGGATCTGTGGGTAGGCGGCTGGCTTAACGAAGAGGGCACGGTCTATCATCTCCACCATATGACCTTGGCCGTGAGCGAGGAGTTTGATAGCTCTATTCTCGATGGTGCTGTGATCGTAGGCCCAT
Organism: Dethiosulfovibrio salsuginis; assembly: GCF_900177735.1. Taxonomy (NCBI): domain Bacteria; kingdom Thermotogati; phylum Synergistota; class Synergistia; order Synergistales; family Dethiosulfovibrionaceae; genus Dethiosulfovibrio; species Dethiosulfovibrio salsuginis. The sequence continues at coordinate 20,702 of NZ_FXBB01000004.1, forward strand.
GGGATGAGCCTGTCCCAATCGCTTTCGATGGCTCTAGAGATCCCGATCCCTACTGGAGAAGCTATCAAATAGACCTCAAACCTATGGAGGGAATTTGGTCGAATGTGGATATGTCCTCTACGGACAGGGTGGAGTTCCGTCTGGTGAGCGGTTCTGAGACCATCGCCCTTTGGACTTTGAGCAAGTGATTGGGGGAATCTTGAGGTGAATAAGATGAATATGTCCCGAAGGCTTATGGCTCTGGCGATAGGGCTGGCGATAGGGCTGTTTTCCTCCGGTGCCTGGGCCTCCCATGTGCCGGTCTGGGGGATTTTTAACTCCGTTTCCGGGGCCCACGGCCCTGTTTTGATCAAAGGCACCCCTGTGGATCTGGGGCTGACCTACGTCGATCCTGGGACACCTGCCCGGGCCCTTCAGGCGGATTTCAGCACCGAGGGCCTTACGGTCGATTCTATCCTTCCTGGTAAGGATCTTCCTGTAGGCTATACGGTGGAGTGGAGCCATATAGGCTCGGAGAAGCTCAGGATCGGCCTTCTGGCCTCCGGGGATAAGTCCGCTGCCCCTCTCCCTACCGGAGAGCTGGTCGTCGGAAAGCTTTCCCCCCTTCCTGAGGTGACCTCCGCTAGGTTTGTCCCTCTCTACTCCGAGGTGGTGGATTCGGTTGGCAGAGTTTTGGTCAGCGGGGATTTCTTCCTCGTAGACGGAGGCAAGCGGCCTATATCCGGGGATTTTCAGGTCGTGGACTCTCTGGTCTACGTAGAGGGAGGGGGCGTTTCCTTCGACTCTGAGGTCCAGGTGGGCAAGAGCGCCGATAAGGCCATCACCTTGATCAACCGGCTTCAGGAACCTGTGTCCGTCGACCTGTCGGTGGCCGAGCCCTTCTCCTTCCCTGTCGGATCTATAGGGATCCCCGGCGGCGGCTCCGCTGAGGTCAGGGCGGTCTTTGCCCCTTCCCGACCTGGTCGATATTCTCAGGCGGTGTCGGTCCAAAGTGGCTCCGCTACCTTAGGGGGATTCCGACTTGAGGCCGAGGCCAAAGCGGCCCCTCAGGCACAGCTGGCTCTGTCGCCCTCTTTTGTCGATTTCGGCACGGTTTTGGTGGGCAAGCCTTCATCCAGAAAGCTCGCTCTAAGCAACGTCGGTGACGGCGACTTCAGCGGTTCCGTTTCCGTATCAGGTGGCGGTTTTGCCCTATCCGGCGATGTCTCTATGTCGGTGAAGGCCGGAGAGTCCAAAGAGGTCGAGGTTGTCCTTACCGCCGGTGGCTCTGGATCGGTGGACGGTCGTCTGGAGGTTAAAGCCGCCGTCGCCGGAACGTCCCGTAACTCGGTGAGAGCAGGGCTTTCGGGCTACGGCCTGGCCAGAAGAGCGGCGGAGACCGTTATACCTCAGAATATCTTCGTCACAAGCCCGGACGTTCAGTCCGCCTCGGTTGCCCTTTCCAACATCGGCGACGTGGATTTGACCGTTAAGCTCAGTCGCCATTGGGCTCCCTACGGCAGGCCCTTTTTCGACTGGACCTTCCAGGGCGTCAGCAACGACGAGAGCTTCGTCGGTGCCTTGAGCGCCGATAAGAGCGATTCGGTGAGGATAGACCTTAACGATTATATCTCCAGTATCCGCAACCACGTGGCCCGTAACTCCCTTCTGGTGGTTTTGGGCAACGAGGCGGAAAAATATCAAAGAAGCTACACCGTTATGATAAGAGGTCTGGAGGACGCAGCGGTTCCCGCTTTCCTGCCTATGGGTAGATCTTTAGCCTACGGCAACGTCCTCGAGGGAACCAGCTCTACTAAGGCTATTTTGCTCTCCAACGAGGGCAAAAAGGCTATGAGCTATGAAGTGTCCCTTTCGGGCTCCGGCTTTGCCATGGCCGTGCCTGGGGACAGCACAGGTACCATAGCCGGTGGAGACTCCAAAGCCCTTCAGGTTGCCTTCACGCCGGTTTCAGCCGATTCTGTGACGGGAAAGGCCACTGTGGTGGTGACCGAGGCCGGTTCGGCAAACCGCTGGACCAGGGTCTACGATCTTTCGGCAACAGGAACCACTCTGTCTAAGGTGGTCTGTGGCTATCCCTCTTCGGTGGTCATACCTCCTGTGCCTATGGGAACCGAGGTTCCTCCCTCTGCGACCTTCTCCATCGTTAACAGAGGAAGTGCAGATGGCCTGGTGGTGTCCGGTGACGTGTCTCCCGATCTCTTCGTCCTCGACGGCGCCCTTTCGGGGGTGTCCCTTAACGCCGGTGAGGAGCGTACTTTCTCCGTGAGGCTTAAAGACGTCGACAAGGCGGGGGTTTTTGAGGGAGCTATAACCCTCACCACCAACGACGATGAGAGGCCATCGGTTTCCATTCCTCTTACCGCCGAACTGTTGGAGGTAAACTCCGACGGTGTGCCTTCCGATAAGGTCGATCCTTCCGCCCACGCCAGTATATCCGCCGATAAGGTGGCAGGGGTTAAAGAGGGCGGCAACGCCTTAGGCATAGGGGTAAACAGCGATCTGGTCTCCAGGGATATAAAACTGGCCGCTCCCCTTAACTTCGACGATGCGGTTAAGAGGATGACCGTCAGTGCCGACTGGGGCGACAAGGCTCTGGCCCTTCCCTCGGGGCTTTGGAACGTGACGGTGGACTGTGCCGCCGGTGAGGTAGTGGTTATAGATGCTAAGGTGAACGATATGCCTGCCGACGCTTCCTGGTGGAAACTGACCTGGAATCCCGACGATTACAGCTCTTCCTTCGAGGCCATGACGGAGATATCCCTGGACGTGGATCTCGCTTCCAGCGATGAGGCCATTTTCGCCAAAAACCAGGCCCTCTTCCCCGATCCTGGCCATCCCGGCGGGGGCTATTTCGTCCGTACCGGTGCGAACTCCGTTAAGCTCTATATCGTCGAGGGCGGCATCTACGACGCCGATAGGCAGAGAAACGGCCGTCTCGTAGATCCCGGCGGAGTTGGCAAACTTGAGCCTAAATCGACTCCCGATCCTGAGAGGAACCCTGTGGCGGAGCTTTCCGTCGTCGGTGGAACTTTGTCCTCCGGTGCTGGCTCTATCTCCGAGAGCGATATAAAGGCGTTTTTCGTGAACGCTGGCGATAAGCTTGAGGTGTTAGGGTCCAAGAAGGTCACCGTTACCGCTCTCAGTGTGGACGTTACGTCTGTGTCTCTGGACGTGACCTTTAAGGATATGGCCGACGGCACCGACACCTTTACGGTCTTCGCCAAAAAACGCTCTACCGGAAAGGTCGAGGTTCTGAAATCGGACCGATCCAGCAAGTCTATCAAGACCGTCTCGGGGGTCGAAACGGCCTCGGTTGAGAGGAAGATGACCGTCACTATGACCGATAACTCTGCGTACGATCAGGATGAAGCCACTGGCACCGTGGTCTACGAGCTGGGCTTCACTGGGTCTAAAGGGGTTTCACCGGTAGATCCTGACGGCCCTGGAGGAAGCAGCTCCAGCGGTTGTTCCGTAGGGTTCTCCGGCTGGGGGCTGTTGCTCCTTCTGCCCCTTCTTTTCCTGAAAAAGGGCAGGTTCTCCGCTATGGTTTTGGTCGGAGCTTTGGCCTTGACCGGATCGGCCTGGGCTGCGGAGGTCTCTCTGAAGGCCCCTTCGGTCTGGGAGCCTGGGGTGGACTACGATCTCCCCATCTCCGTCTCGGTAGGAGAGGGAGAGCAGCTGACCTCTTTCACCGCCGATCTGGATTTTCGTTCCGACAGGGTTAAGGCCTTCGCCAGCGGGGTTCAGCTTTCCTCCGCGATGTACGGCAAGGGCTGGAACGTGAGGGTGTCTCAGTTCGATCTTCCGGGCAACGTCCGTCGTATCAGGATCCTTATGTACGGCGACAGCCCTCTGGAGTCCGGCGAGATAGCTACCGTTAAGGCCTCCGCCTTAAGTTCCTCTTCCCTGGCCTCCAGGAGCATCGGTTTCGTCGCCGACAGCCCTAAAGCCGGTGACGACGACGGAAACGTGGTTAAGGTGGACAGCGGAACTTCCCAAGGGGAGGTGTCCCAGTCCTCCGGCAGCGGCGGTGGCTGCTCTTTAGGACTTCTAGCCCCTGCCTCCCTTCTGCTTCTGGCCCCGATGGTGGTGCTTTTCTCAAGAAGGTAAAATAAGTGTAGAATACACGGAGGCACAGGCTAAGCCTGTGCCTCCGTGCTTCGTAGTCAGGAAGGATAAGCTCTTGACCAAATGGATTGTGAGTAGTATTTTTACTCATAGAATTTGTACTGAAAGGGGAATCCCTATGATCCATATAACCTGCCCCGACACGGTCACGTTAGGGGAGAACGTCGTAATAGAAAAAGGGGTTACTCTGGGCGAGAACGTCCAGATTGGCCACAACGTCGTAATAAAGTCCGGGGTGGTCGTAGGGGACGGATCTATCGTCTTGGACGGCTCCATCCTGGGCAAGCTCCCCGCCAAGGCTGGCCTCTCCGCCACCACCGGCGAGGTAGTGGAACTTCCCCCTCTGATCCTCGGCAAAAACGTCACAGTAGGGGCCAACTGCGTTATATATCGTGGGGCTTCCGTCGGTGACGGGGTCTTCTTCGGCGACTGCGCCACCGTCCGAGAGGACGTGAGCATAGGCGAGCTGACCATAATAGGCCGAGGGGCCACGGTGGAGAACAAGACCACCATAGGCATGAGGTGTAAAATAGAGACCAACGCATACATAACCGCCATGAGCACCGTGGAGGACTACTGTTTTATAGCCCCATCGGTGGCCTTCTCAAACGACAACTACCTGGGCCGCACCGAAGAGCGCAAAAAACACTTCGCAGGGCCGATCCTCCGAAAGGGAGCCAGAGTAGGCGTCAACGCGACGTTGCTCCCAGGGATTGAGATAGGCCAAGACGCTCTGGTGGCCGCAGGAGCGGTGGTCACAAAGGACGTTCCTCCCAGGACCATCGTCGCGGGATGTCCCGCCAGGCCCTTCGGGGAAGTGCCGGAAGAGCAGCTCATAGAGAACCAGACATTCTACATAAGGTAAAGGGGACAAGTATATGGCTTTGTTGGACAAAATAAAGGATAAGAGTGCAAAAATAGGGGTCATAGGCCTGGGCTACGTGGGGCTTCCTCTTGCGGTGGAAAAGGCAAAAGCTGGCTACACCGTGACAGGCTTTGACGTGCAGGGAGACAAGTGCGACAAGGTCAACAGGGGGGAGAACTACATAGGCGACGTTGTTCCCGAGGAGCTTATGGACCTGGTGTCCCGTGGGCTTATCTCCGCCACCACCGACTTCGACGGCCTGAAGGGCTGCGACGTGGTCGCCATATGCGTCCCCACGCCGCTGGACAAGTTCAAACAGCCCGACCTGTCCTACGTCGAGGCCTCCACAAAAGAGGTTGCAAGCAGGCTCCATAAGGACATGCTTGTGGTTTTAGAATCCACCACCTACCCCGGAACCACCGAGGAAATCCTGAAGCCCCTCCTCGAGGCGTCTGGCTTAAAGGTGGGAACCGACATATACCTGGCCTTCAGCCCCGAGAGGGTAGATCCAGGCAACGCCACCTACAAAACCCACAACACCCCTAAGGTGGTCGGTGGCTGTACCTCAGCCTGCACCGAGGTCGCCAAAACCCTTTACGAAGCGGTTTTAGACGCCCCGGTCTGCGTCGTCTCCAGCCCTAAAGAGGCGGAGGCCACTAAAATACTTGAAAACACCTTCCGCATAGTAAACTGTGCCCTTGCCAACGAAATGGCCGTACTCTGCAACAAAATGGGCATAAACCTCTGGGAGGTCATAAAGGCGGCGTCCACAAAGCCCTTCGGCTTTGTCCCCTTCTACCCCGGCCCGGGAATAGGGGGCCACTGTATTCCCCTGGACCCCTTCTACCTCACCTACAAGGCCAGGGAATACGACTACCACACAAGGCTCATAGAGCTGGCTGGGGAGATTAACGACTCCATGCCCGACCACGTGGTCGAAAGGCTCATGGACCTGCTGAACGACCGATGCAAGGCCCTAAAGTGCAGCAAAATCCTGATCCTCGGAGTCGCCTACAAAGGGGACATCGACGACCTGAGAGAATCGCCTGCCCTGAAGGTATGGGAGAACCTGGAGTCCAAAGGAGCCTCGGTCGACTACCACGACCCCTATTGCCCCACGGTTCACTGGAAGGGGCAGGAGATCGCCTCAACCGAGCTTACCGAGGAAGTCCTAAGGGCCTACGACGCTGTTGTAATAACCACCGGACATAAGCACAAGGTGGACTACGCCCTTATCGCCAAAAACACCCAGCTCATATTCGACACCAAAAACGCCCTGGCCCCGTCGGTGGAAACCCCTCGGGAAGAGCTTGTAAACCTGCACCTGCTCTAGGGCCCATAAGGAGACCTATAAATGCACAACATAGCCATACTCGGCTGTGGCCGTATCAGCGAAAGCCACGTCGCCGCCATAGAGAAGGTAGATCAGCTCAGGCTCGTAGCCTGTTGCGATATTCTGGAGGATCGGGCCGCCGCAACCGCCGCCAAGACCGGATGCAAGGCCTACACCGACTACAGCGCCATGCTCAGGGACGAATCCATAGACCTGGTAGCCCTCTGCACTCCCTCGGGGCTTCATCCAGCCCACGCCATCACCGCCGCCGAGGCCGGGGTCAACGTACTGTCCGAAAAGCCCCTGGGAACCAGCCTCGCCGAGGTGGACAGGGCCATAGCCGCCTGCGACAGGGCAGGGGTGCTCTACATGGAGGTAAAACAGAACCGGCTGAACCCCACCATAGTGCTGCTTCGTCAGGCCCTGGAGGCCGGGCGTTTTGGCCGGATCCACATGATAACCTCCAACGTCCTCTGGACCAGGCCTCAGGACTACTACGACATGGCCCCCTGGCGGGGAACTTGGGAGTTCGACGGAGGATGCCTCGCCAACCAGGCCGCCCACTACGTGGATATGGTCCAGTGGATGGGAGGATCGGTTGAGCAGGTATACTCCCTGTCCTCGACCCTCGGCAGACGGATAGAGGCGGAGGATACCATCTCAGTGGGACTCAAGTTCCGAAACGGAGCCATAGGGAACATAAACGTATCGGTGCTGACCTACCCCAGAAACCTGGAGGGAAGTATCACAATCATGGGAGACAGGGGAACCGCAAAAATAGGTGGCGTCGCCATGAACAAAGTGGAGATATGGGACTTCGACGCACCTCACCGTATGGACGAACAGCTTGACTCGGTAAGCTACGACCCTAAGAGCGTCTACGGAGGGGGACACTACGTTCTTTACAGCAGAATCCCGGGTTTTCTGAACAAAGCGGAAGGGCTTTACGGTTTCGTCAGTGCCAGAGAGGGAAGGAAGACCGTTGAGGTGTTGGAGAGGGCTTATGGGACCTATAAAAGGCTGGGATAATCGCTTTGGGGCATGGTATGGGAGGTAGGTTTACTGGTGTTAGCAAGATAATATCCGGTGTTTTTAAATCAAACCTATTTCGTTCTGCGGGAACCTATGGCTTTTTCTCTTTGCTCAGTGTGGCGATCCCTTTCTTGCTGCTTCCGGTTATGACTAGGTATCTTACTCCCGATGACTACGGTATCGTCGCTATATTTGGGGTTATGGTCACTCTTGCAACCCCGTTTGTGGGACTCAGTGCTCACGGTGCATACGGAAGAGCTTTTTTTGCCCCTGACCGGTTTGACGCCGATGTCTATATGGGGACGGTGGTATTTTTTGTCATCGCGACGGGACTTGCTATGCAGGGGCTGTTTTATATTTTCAGAGGGACTCTCAGCGGCATATTCTCTTTCCCTGCTTCCTGGATTTGGGCAGTTCCCCTAGTTGCATTGTCCTCCGTGATTGGACAGATAGTCCTGACTTCTTGGCAGGTCAGAGAAGCCCCAAAGTCCTATGGCCTTTTCCAAAACGGAAGGACCTTGTCGGAGTTAATCGGAGCTCTGGGATTGGTCGTCCTCTTGGGTATGGGGTGGCAGGGCAGAATACTGTCAAAAACTGCTGTTTACGTCTTTTTCGCTATGCTTGGGTTTTGGGTTATGGTTAAAAATGATTGGCTGAGGCCTCGTTTTAACAGAGCCTATCTAGCACATGCCCTGTGCTTTGGAGTTCCTTTGATACCCCACGGTTTGGCTGGGATACTGAACACGACCATCGATAGGGTCTTCATCTCTCATATGGTGGGAATGGCGGACACGGGGTTATACACCGTCGGTTATCAGATAGGATCCATAATAGGCCTTTTGACCACGGCGTTCAACCAGGCCTATGTCCCTTGGCTTTACAGGAAGCTAAACGAGGATTCCTCCGGGGAAAAAATAAAGATAGTTCGTCTTACCTATGCTTACTTTATCATTATAATTTTTCTTGCTCTTTTCCTTGGGTTGATCGCTCCTGTCTTGATGGGATTTCTTGTCGGCAGGGAATTTCAGGGATCCGTCGTCTTTGTCGTATGGATAGCGATGGGGTACGCCTTTAGCGGGATGTACTATATGGTCGTGAACTATATTTTTTACGCCGAAAAAACCCGTGTTTTGGCTTTGGCAACCTTCCTTGGGGCTATGATAAACATCGTTTTGAATTATTTTTTTATAAAACTAAACGGGGCTGTGGGAGCCGCTCAGGCCACCTCGTTAACCTACGTGCTGACTTTTCTCTTTGTGTGGTATGTCGCTTCAAAGGTCTACCCTATGCCGTGGAAAGAGGCTTTAAAGACAACAAAACTGAAAGACGGTGAACACAGATGAAAACCTTAGTGACCGGTGCAGGAGGCTTTATCGCCTCCCACCTCGTGGAAAAGCTGGTGGATCAGGGCCATGAGGTCCGTGCCTTCGTCCGCTATAACTCAAGCAACTCCTGGGGGTGGCTGGAGAATTCCCCCTGTAGGGACTCGATCGAGATAATATCCGGCGACATCCGAGACTACGACCTGGTTCATACGGCCCTTAAAGGCTGCGATACGGTCTACCATCTCGCCGCTCTCATAGGCATTCCCTATTCCTACGTATCCCCTCTGGCCTACGTCCGAACCAACGTAGAGGGAACCTACAACGTCCTTCAGGGGGCCAGGGAATACGGTGTGAAGGTTATCCATACCTCCACCAGCGAGACCTACGGAACCGCCCAGTACGTCCCTATCGACGAGGATCATCCTATCAATCCTCAGTCTCCCTACGCCGCTAGCAAGGCCTCCGCCGACTTTTTGGCCCTGTCCTACCACCGATCCTTCGACCTTCCTGTGTCGGTGGTCAGGCCGTTCAACACCTACGGTCCCAGACAGTCCGCTCGGGCCATTATCCCTACCGTTATATCCCAGATGCTGGACGGCAGGAATAAGCTCTCTTTAGGCAACCTAAGCCCCACCAGAGACCTCACCTTCGTCTCCGATACCGTCTCTGGCTTTATCGCCGCCGCCTCTTCCGAGGGTACGGTAGGTAAAACAGTTAACCTCGGTACGGGATACGAGATATCCATCGGCGACCTGGTGAACAAAATCGCCGAAATTGTCGGCTGTCAGGTCGAGATAGTCTCCGACGAACAGCGTATTCGTCCCCCCAAAAGCGAGGTGGAGCGGCTACTGTCGAACCCGTCGAGAATGGAATCCCTCTCCCGCTGGAAGGCAACCGTCTCTCTGAACGAGGGGCTTAAAAAGACGGTGGAGTGGATGAAAGACCGGAAATCGCTCTATAAAAGCGACCTGTACAACGTCTAGGCTCGGAGCGGCTGACGTGACCTCTAAAAATAAAGCCCGCCGTAAGATAGCGGTAGTGACGGGCACCAGGGCGGAATACGGCCTGCTTTACTGGCTCATGAAGGAGATCCAGTCCGACCCAGATCTGGAACTGCAACTGATAGTCACCGGTGCCCATCTGTCGCCTGAGTTCGGCCTTACTTGGAGGGAGATCGAGTCCGACGGCTTTCCCGTAGACAGATCAGTGGAGATGCTCCTATCGGGGGATTCCACAGTTGCGATAACCAAATCCCTCGGCCTCGGCCTTATAGGCTTTGCCGACGCCTTTAAGGAGCTGAGCCCCGACGTCGCCGTTATCCTGGGGGATAGATACGAGATGTTAGGGGTAGCGGCGGCGGCCAACTTGGCCGGTATCCCCATAGCCCACATCCACGGAGGGGAGATAACCCTAGGTGCGTACGACGACTCCTTCCGTCACGCCATAACCAAGATGAGCTCTCTGCACTTCGTCGCCAACGAAACCTACAGGGACAGGGTTATCCAGATGGGAGAGTGTCCCGAATCGGTGTTCGTCGTCGGTCCCGCCTGCGCCGACTCCCTGTCGAGACAGGCCCTTCCGTCCAAAGTGGACCTGGAGGAACACCTTTCCATAGATCTGGGCAAGCCCCTTATGGTGGTGACATACCATCCCGAGACCCGCTCGTCGCTATCCTCGGAAGACCAGATCGACCGGTTGCTTCGTGCCCTTGACCGGTTTAAAGGGGCCACCATGGTCTTTACCGGGGCCAATGCCGATACGGATGGACGGATCATAAACGACCGCATAGCCCGTTTCTGTGCCGAAGACCCTAAACGCAAGGTATTCGTACAGTCTCTTGGAAGAAAACGGTACTGGGGGATGTTGTCCATCGCCGACGTGGTGGTAGGCAACTCATCCAGCGGCGTGATAGAGGCTCCTTTAGTAGGGGTTCCGGTGGTCAACGTCGGGGATAGACAGGCCGGTCGTATAAGGGATCCTCTGGTGATAGACTGCCATTGCGACGAAGAGGCCATAAAATCCTCCATAAGCCTCGCCCTGGATCGGGGAAGGGTGGATACCAACGGTAGGGTAGAATTGCCTAGTCCCGCTGTGACCATGGCCAATCACATTAGGGCCTTCGAGTTCAAAACGCCGAAAGGTTTTTACGACATACCCTGGAGGGAGAGGATTTAATGGCCGTCTACATAATCGCCGAAGCAGGCGTAAACCACAACGGATCTATGGAAATGGCCCTGAAGCTGGTGGACGCCGCCGCCGAAGCTGGGGCGGACGCTGTGAAGTTTCAGACCTTCAAGGCGGAAAAGCTGGTCAAAAGGGACGCTCCTAAGGCGGAGTACCAGATAAAGACCACCGGAGCGGGAGAATCCCAGTTCGACATGCTTCGTCGGCTGGAGCTCTCCGAGGACGACCACCGAAGGATACAGACAGCCTGTAAGGATAGAGGGATCGATTTTCTGTCCACCCCTTTCGACAAAGACAGCCTGTCCTTTCTGGCGGACAATCTGGGGCTCAAAAAGATCAAACTGGGATCCGGGGAGGTGACCAACGGTCCACTGCTCCTGAAGGCGGCTAAGGCGAGCCTGTCGGTTATCCTCTCCACAGGAATGAGTCTTTTAGGGGAGGTGGAGATGGCCTTAGGCTGTCTGGCCTTCGGCTATATGGGCCTTGAAAATCCCTCAAAAGAGGGGTTCGTGGCGGCCTATTCGGACCCCGAGGGCCGTTCCCTCTTGAGGGATAAGGTGACGGTGTTGCACTGCACATCCGAGTACCCCGCTCCCCTGGAGGACGTGAACCTGAACTGCATGGTGACCATGGGGAAGGCCCTGGGCCTGTCGGTGGGATATTCGGACCACACCCAGGGTATCTCGGTTCCCATCGCCGCTGTGGCCCTAGGGGCTACGGTGGTAGAGAAACACTTCACACTGGATAAAAATCTGCCTGGGCCGGACCACAGGGCCTCTATAGATCCAGGTGAGATGGCCTCTATGGTGAAGGCCATAAGGGACGTGGAGCTGGCACTAGGGGACGGAACGAAAACGGTGACGCCCAGCGAGAGGACGAACAGGCTTACAGTCAGGAAAAGCCTTGCCTTCTCGTCGGACCTTCCCTGCGGTTCGACCATAGAAGAGCGCCAGCTGCTGCCTCTCCGCCCCGGGAATGGGGTTTCCCCCATGGATATGTGGAATATACTGGGGCGAACCACGGTTAAGGACGTTAAAGTAGGAGACCTTCTCTAAGTGGGCTGGATAATATTAGGAGGCGGCGGCCACGGCTCCGTCATAGGGGATATCCTCTTGAGCGACGGCCACTCCGTCGAGGGCTTTACCGATATATCACCCTCGCCCCCTCTTTTGGGCCGTATACCATACCTAGGGGACGATCTCGTCGTTTTAGCCAGGGACCGACGGGAGGTCTGTCTGGCTAACGGAATAGGGTCCGTAGGAGATCCCTCCTTGAGACTGAGGATATTCGAGGACTTTCAGGGTAAAGGCTATGATTTTCCGCCGGTAATATCTAAAAACGCCTATATATCCCCCTTTGCCTCCCTGGGACAGGGGACGGTGATTTTCCCAGGAGCGATTATCCAGACGGCGGTTTCCCTCGGTGTAAACGTGATAATAAACACAGGAGCGGTAGTGGACCACGGATGTAAAATAGGCAACCACGTTCATATCGCCCCTGGTACGGTCCTGTCCGGCGACGTCACAGTAGGGGACCGTTGCCACATAGGGACCGGAGCGTCGGTGATACAGGGAATAGAGATAGGCGAAGGTGCGATCGTAGCCGCTGGGGCCGTGGTCGTTAAGTCCGTCGGAAACGGAGAGACTGTTATGGGAGTTCCCGCAAGGAGGAGACCTTAGTGAGGTTTTTGAATGAATAAGGACATCGCCATTCGAGCTCTTTGTGTTGACTCTTTTCTCGCTTTAAAGGGTGCCTTGAGTATTATCGATGCTAACGCATCTCAATTTGTCCTAGTAGTCGATAAAGACGATACCCTCCTCGGGGTCGTAACCGATGGAGATATCAGAAGGGCTATTCTAAGAGGGGACTCCCTTGATTCCCCTGTGTCCTCCGTCATGAACAGGTCCCCTAAGGTTACAGTTGAGGGTGAGTCGCGGGGCTCAATGATTCGCCGTATGAAGGAGCTTGATGTCCATTTTCTCATAAAGGTCGACGAAAATCGGCGGGTTTTGGGAATAGTCCGTTTTTCAGATCTGGCTGTCCCTGCGACCAGGACAAATCCCGTCGTCATAATGGCCGGTGGGAGGGGCCGTCGGCTGGGGGCTTTGACCGATAACTGTCCCAAGCCTATGCTGCCTTTGGGGAAGAAGCCCATACTCGAGATGATCATAGAAAACCTGGTGGAGTGCGGTTTTCTTAATTTCTATATCTCCGTAAACTACCTCAAAGACAGCATTATCGACCATTTTGGCGACGGTGACAGGCTAGGTATCAAAATAGCCTATCTTCACGAGGAAAAGCCCTTGAATACAGCGGGATCCTTGAGCCTCATAGATCCTTTGCCGAAAGAGCCCTTACTGGTGATGAACGGGGATATCTTCACCGATTTGGATTTTGGAGAGCTTATAGATACCCACGAGAGATCTGGAGCCGACGGAACCATGTGTCTCAGGGAGATGTCCTATCAGGTTCCCTTCGGAGTCGTAGATCTATCCGACGATGGCAGTGTTAGCTCCATCAGGGAAAAGCCGGTTATAACCTATATGGCGAACGCCGGTATGTATGTTCTGAGCCCAGAGGTATTGTCCTTTGTCCCTAAAGGGGAGCCCTATGCCATGACGACCCTCATGGATGACCTAATCTCCAGAGGCAAAAAACTTGTCTCCCATACCGTCGATGGCCTATGGATAGACGTCGGCAGGATGGAGGACTTTGAGCGAGCCCGTCGGTCCGTATGCGACGATTCCAGGTTGAGGTGATCTCAGTTGTACGAGGACAAGAGAGTTCTGGCCATAATACCGGCCAGAGGTGGTTCAAAGAGGATACCAGGCAAGAACGTAAAGATACTGGGGGATAAGCCTTTAATAGCCTGGACCGTAGAGGCTGCGAAAAAATCGGCCTACATAGACAGGTTAATCCTTTCCTCCGACGATAACGCCATAGCGAAGGTAGCCCAGGAGCACGGCTGCGATGTCCCTTTTATGAGGCCTGACAGCTTAGCGACCGATACCGCTACCAGTGCCGACGTGGTTATACACGCACTGAACTTTCTAGGTGACGGTCTTTTCGACTACGTGATTTTGCTTCAGCCTACATCTCCCTTTCGATCCTGTGAGGATGTGGACGGAGCCATAAAGGGCTGTCTTTCTGGAGGTTTTTCGTCATTGATCTCCACCAGACCGGTGAGGGAAAATCCCTCATGGATGTATTCCCAGGAGGGAGAGGTCTTGTCCTCCCTCTCCGAACGCCTTGGAGAGGCTGCTTCTCTGCGGTGGCAGATATTGAATGGGGCCATCTATGTATTCGACGTCCGGTGGTTTTTGAGGAACAGAGCCTTCATGGACGAGAAAACCCGCCTCTATTCCATGCCCTGGGAGAGGTCCGTCGATATAGACACCATGGAGGACTGGGCCTGGGCGGAGTTTTTGTTGGACAAGGGGATTTTGACGTGGAGATAAAGACACTTCAGGATATATTGGTTATAGAGGACACTCCGGAAATACTGAGTTTTCGCTGTCCCGATACGGGATATCTGCTCTGGCCTTTGATCAGAAACGTGTTTATACGGTTCATAAAAAGCGATCTACACTATAAAGAACCTTTGATTTCAGATCAAAGACAACCTCGTCCGAGGAAGGCCTATCTTTCGGTCCTAAAGGCCTGTGCCCACAACGCTATAAAGGGGCGACATCTGAGGGGGGATGTGCTTATATCCTCTACAGGAAGCCATGTCCTCCGAGATGGGCTGTTTTTTAACCGTCTATCGGATCACTTTGCCATAGCTGCCTCGGATAGGACCGTTACCATGGAGTCTTTGCCGATTGACTGGCGTTGGCCCTTTCCCAGGGTAAACGAAAAGGTCCTATTCGATTCCCCTATTCTGGGGCTTTCGTCTCTCTATGGTAAGTTTAGCGTTAGAGATAGACACGTAAAGGCCGCTACCGCTCTCGTGGACTTTGTGGCGAATAGGGCAATAACGTTGATTGGGTGGTCTCTTTCCCAGAAGCGAAAGCGCTTTTTGATCGAGGGGCTCTCTAGAAGGGCTGCATCTATACCAGGGGCCAGGCTCCTCTATTCAAGGCTTTTTAGAAGAACAAGGGCCAGGATGCTGTTGAGGGAGGAGGCTTCCTACGGGGGATCTTCCATAATAAATATGATCGCGAGAGAAAACGGCCTTGTCACCGCGGAGTATCAGCATGGCAGCATCTCCTCTGGCCACGATGCCTATAACTTTTCAAAGACCCTCTGTGATAGCCCTGATTACCGTCGAACCCTTCCACAGTTTTTGCTTGGGTATGGAACGTGGTGGCTTGACCAGCTACAAACTCCTTCTGAAAAAATCCCCATCGGAAATCCTTTCAGGACGGATGCCCTTAAAAGAGTCAGGATGGATGGGGATAGGAAGAAGGACATACTGGTCTTAGGTGATGGAACAGAGACTGAGAAGTACCTCTCGCTGTGTTCTTTTCTTGCAGATGCCCTTAGTGAAAAATACAGGGTAGTCTTTAGGCCTCACCCTATCGAAAGGGAGCAGGTTGCCAGAAAGTACGGAAAAAGGAAAGGCAAGATTGCCCTGGAGTGGGAGAAAGATATCTACGATGCCTTTGCCTCTGCGGATATCTTGATCAGCGAGCTTTCCACTGGACTCTTTGAGGCTATAGGTCTGGTTCGATCGGTATTCCTTTGGGATACCGAAAAGGCGAGGTTTTGTTATCCATCTCATCCTTTTTCGACTTTTTCTTCATCTGATGATCTCGTTGAAAAGATAGCGTTTGGAAAAGAGGGCGAAGTTTCCGCCTCGATTATCGAGTCGATGTGGGCTTCTGGCTGGGAGAGCAACTACCGTGATTTCCTGAAAAACGCCTTATCCTGAATTGTAGGGAGAAAAATATGACCGTTATAGTCGATTACGGAGTTGGCAACGTAAACTCCGTCGCAAATATGATACGGCACGTCGGGGGAGACTGTGAGATTTCCTCCGATCCAGAAAGGATACTTGACGCCCATAAGCTCATATTGCCTGGTGTTGGGGCCTTCGATGCCGGTATGGGAGCGTTGGAGGAACGGGGGTTAGTGGACGTTTTGTCCAAGGCGGTTTTGGATAGAGCGGTTCCGGTTCTCGGGATATGTCTTGGGATGCAGCTCATGACCAGGTCCAGCCAAGAGGGGGCACTTCCCGGCCTGGGCTGGATCAACGGGGATGTCCGCAAGTTTTCTTTTGACGATCCGAAGCTCAAGGTTCCCCACATGGGGTGGAACACCGTGGATATACCAAGGGACAACCCCCTGATAGTGCCGGAGGAGAGACAGAGGTTTTACTTTGTCCATTCCTACTACGTGAGCTGTGATAACGAGTCCGACGTTATCGCGAAGTGCAATTATGGCCACGATTTTGTGGCCGCCTTCGCTAGGGACAATGTCTTTGGCGTTCAATTTCACCCGGAAAAGAGCCATCGCTTTGGCATGGCTCTACTGAGGCGATTTATGGAGTTCTCCAATGCTTAAAACAAGAATAATACCCAGCTTACTGTTATCAGACGGCGGGCTGGTCAAGACCTGTCGTTTTTCCGATCCTAAGTACGTAGGCGATCCGATCAACGCCATCCGCATCTTCAACGAAAAAGAGGTGGATGAGCTGATGGTCCTGGATATCTCCGCTTCCACTAAGGGAAAGGGGCCTGATTACGATCTGATAGAGAGGTTCGCCGGTGAGTGCTTTATGCCCCTTTGTTACGGTGGTGGCATATCGAGCCTTGAACAGGCCCGAAGGCTTTTTTCCATGGGAGTCGAAAAGGTTTGCTTGCAGACCGCTGTTTTAGACGACCCATCTTTGATCAAAGAGATTGCCTCTCGGTACGGAAGCCAGAGCGTGGTGGTCTCCGTGGACGTTAAGAAAAGTTGGCTTGGTAAAAAATGTCTCTACTCTGCGTCGACTAAAAAAACGCTGAAAAAGCCCTTTATGGACTATATATCCTCTGCTGTCGGAGCTGGGGCTGGGGAGATACTGTTAAACTCTGTAGACAGGGATGGTACTATGTCCGGTATGGACTTGGAGCTTATAACCCAGGTTTCCAGTACTTTCTCCGTTCCGTTGATCGCCTCTGGTGGAGTTGGCAGCATAAAAGACATGAAAGATGCCGTCGGTGCCGGAGCCAGCGCTGTGGCGGCTGGAGCCTTTTTCGTGTTCCACGGTCCACATAGGGCTGTACTGATAACATACCCAAAGTACGAAGATCTGGAAAAAGAGTTAGGGGCGATGGATTGAGATGGATAAAGACTACAGAATGTGCTCTAGGTGTGTCATGGATACTACCGCTAGGGATATATCTTTCGACGATAACGGCGTGTGTAACTACTGCACCGAGTTTTTGAGTCGCTCGTCGAAGGTTCTTTTCAAGGAACCTGAGGCTAGAAAAAAAGAGCTTGATGCTTTCGTAGCTAAAGTAAAAAAAGACGGAAAGGGCAAACCGTACGACTGCATTATCGGTGTCTCCGGCGGGGTGGACAGCTCTTGGGTTTTGGTGAAGGCTATAGAGTTAGGGCTAAGACCTCTGGCGGTCCACATGGATAACGGCTGGAACTCCGAGCTGGCCCAGAACAATATCTCGAACCTTGTCCAGAAACTTGGCGTGGACTTATATACTCACGTCATAAATTGGGAAGAGTATAAAGGACTGATGCAGGCCTTTTTTGACGCCGATGTCATAGACATAGAGTTGCTCTATGATAACGCAATGTTGGCCGTTAACTACAGAATGGCCGCTAAATACGGCATAAAGCATATACTGTCCGGCTCCAACCAGGCTACAGAGGGCATGAGAATGCCTGATGGCTGGAATTGGCTCAAGTTTGATAAGAAAAATATAAAATCAATTGTTGCGGAGTTTAACGGCCCCTCTCTGATAACATTTCCTGCGATAGGCACAGTGGATTTTATAATTAAAAAAATATTCAACAGAATAAAATGGGAGTCGCTTTTAAACAGTATTGATTACAATAAATTCAGTGCTATGAGCACTCTTCAGCGGGATTTTGATTATAAACCCTACCCCTATAAACACTATGAGTCTGTTTTTACTAGATTTTATCAAGGATACATTCTTCCTAGTAAATTTGGTGTGGATAAGAGAAAGATACATCTTAGCATACTTATCTTAAGCGGTCAGATGTCAAGAGTAGATGCAATTAAAGATTTGGAGGGGATTGCTTACCCCTCAGAGAAAGATCTTCAGGATGATATAGGTTATTTCCTTAAGAAGATGTGCTGGTCAAAAAATCAACTTGACGAGTATCTTTCTAGACCGGAAAAATCGCATCTCATTTATCCTTCGGAAAAGCCCTTTTTTGACTTTTTTTCTAGAGTTTACAAAAAAATATTTTTTTAGTCTTGATTTGTTCTTTTTGATTAGTCTACATGTGAGCATAAAAACTTAATAGCTTTTCCCGTTCTCCTTCCCAGTTATAAGTGGATTGGGTTGCCTTTTTCCCCCTTCGCCCCATTGCGTCCGATTTTTTGGGGTTGTCTAGTATCCAGTTTATCGCTTCTCCTATATGCTTAGGATTTAACGGGTTTACGCATATTCCACATTTTATGGGGAGAACTATGTCCCTCCATAACGGGAAAGAGGATGCTATTACAGGGAGTCCTGCTGCCATGTATTCAAAAAGTTTTATCGGGAGAGCATCGACGTAGTTTATGGTTGGCCTTAACACCACTAGCCCTGCTCTTGATAGGGATAAAATATCCTTTATCTTATCTCTGTCACAGAATCCAAGGTCAACGATTTTTTTCCAGCCAGGGAGGGTTTGGGCCAGGTCTTTTTCTTCTTTGCTTAAAAAAACTCCGGCGAGAAGGAGTTTGCCGTCTACGTATTCCATAGCCTTTATCATCTCAAAGAGTCCACGAACAGCTGATAACCCGCCTATATAACAGACAAACCTTTCTTTGCTGGATGGGTGTTGGATATCCCCTAGCTCCTCTAATATTGGGAAATTATTTACATTCTCAGTTAAGGGGTTTGTTTTGATGAATCTTTTTTTTATGAATGGTGTTGCTGCAACAACTCCGCTAACCTTTTTTGCATAGTAATTTTCCGTCTTTTCTGTTGCGAGCGAGATAAGCTTCCGAAAGAATGGGTGAATCCAGTTTTTGCTTAAAATTTGTCGAGGGACGTCCTCGTGTGCATCATATATTAGTTTCCCGTGTTTCATTAGTTTTTTTGAGAAAAGCAGCAATTCAGGGTCGTGTATGTGGTAAATATCGGCCTTGGTCTCTATGGCTTTATCCACTACGTCAGAAGTAGTTTTCAGTATTCGCCGATATCTGCTCTTCTCTTTTGCTCCCGCATCGATGATGGAAACGTTGTTTTTGTTTTCATGACCTTTTCCATCGGCTACTATTAGCGAGACTTTGTAGCCATTTTGAGCGAGGGAGGAACATTCTTTTATGAAGATTCTTATGTCCTCTCTCGGGTGTGCTGAGGTGATATGGGTTACTTTTTTCATCGGATGTTGCCGTCGAAGACCGGTGATTTTAGTCTTGAGCGAGACGGCTCTCCCTCCTTTTTTAGGGTAATTTGAGTATTTGTCTTTGCTATTTTCACAAGTCTTATGTCTAGTTTTTTAGCGAGGGTACTCCATTCATAGTTTTTTTCCCCATATATCCTTCCCTTTTCACCCATCTTAATAAGCTCGGATCTAGTTGCCTTTGAAATATTTCGTAGCAGGGCAGGTAGTTCTTTTAGTGAATTTACTTTGAATCCTGCGTGAGATTGATCTAGTGGGTTTGCTGCGCACCTCCCTATCATGGCGATAGGTTTTCCTGCTTTATGATAATCCGCTATTTTGTTGAGGCTTATTCCGTACCTGTAAATTGGTGATGGTTGAAGCATTACTAGTAATACATCGAAATTGGAAAGTTTCTCGGATAAGATCTTTTTGGGAACCGGGTTGTGGAAGACCATGTTTAAATTTAGCTTAGCAGCCAGCCTTTTTATTTCTTCCTTTTGAGGGCCGTCTCCTATGATATGGAACTGAAAAGATCTGACTATTTCCTTAGGAGTTTTCTTTAGGCCCTTCATCAATTCTAGTACGCCGTTTGCTTCTCCTAAGCTACCAGAGTAGCCTATTTTTATAGGTGAAGATATATTTTTATTTAGGGTGTTTTTTTGAGAAAAAACGAGATCGCTTCCGTTTGTTATCCATAGAAATTTGCCCTCTGGTAAGTGGAATTTGGATTTGTAGTAGGTTTTCATCAGTGGGGCGGTTGTAATTATAGTCGAAGATGACTTTGACAGGACTTTGTCTAGCAGGCTAAAGAAGATAACAATAGGGTGTCGGGAGGGTATTTTCCCAAGTTCTACCAATGTTAGTGGCCAGAGATCCCTTACCTCGTATATAAAAGGGACCTTGTGTATTTTCGCCAATATCAATCCTGCCAATGCCGCCAAAGGATGGACGGTGGATCCGATTATCACGTCAGGTCTTTTTAGTGTGGGGGTATTCTTTAGCTTCGATATAGTTTTTAGCATAAAAATAATCATACTCCATACTCGTCCTAGCGAACTACTGCCCTTGTATTTAGGCGTCGGGATGCTGTAAAAAAGAACCCCGTTGTATTTTGTTTTTATAGGGTTATGGATATGTTTTTTCTCTTTGAAGGGTAGCATAGGACCTAGATGATCAAATGTTCCGTTAATTATGGTCGTGTTGTGTCCTAGCTTCTTTAATTCCTTGGCGAGGTTGTAGTGTCGAGTGCCTCCTGGGACTATAGGTAGGCGAGCATGATGGTTTATCCACCATATCTCCATTTTTCGATTCTCCCCTCTCTGGGCTATCTGTTTCTCTTGCTGGGAAGTGCGGTAATTTCTTTTGCCGGAACCCCAACGGCCACGGCGTTTCCCGGCAGGTCCGCTATCACCGCTCCGCCAGCTCCTACGGTGGTCCAGGGGCCTACGGTGGTTCCTGGGACGGCGCAGCTCCCTATGCCCATGAAGGCCCCCCTGCGGAGTGATACGTTTCCAGCTAGGTGACACCCTGGAGCTATGTGGACGAAGTCCTCCAGCACGCAGTCGTGGTCCACCGTGGCACCGGTGTTTATTATGACGTGGTTTCCGACGGTGGAGTCGGGCTGTACCACCGCTCCGGCGAATATGGCCGTGCCTGGTCCGATCTTTACGGAGCCGTCTATCACGGCAGATGGGTGTATGGCGCTTATCCATTCGACCTCGTCGAGCCTGGTGGCGATCTTTTCCCTGATGTGGTTTATGCCTATGGCTATTATGGCTTTGGGGTTCTTTTTCCCCCTCAGGCTGTCTATGGGGCCAGTTACTTCAACCCCTGACAGATAGGAACCCCACAGAGATCTATCGTCGTCTAAAACCGCCTCGACCTCCAGGCCCATGGCCCTGATGGTAGAGATAACCACCTTGCCGTGTCCACCGGCTCCTAGGACGTATATTCCGCTCATCTTTTGCCCTCGAAGGGCGGCATGGTGGCGTGGCCTCCTGAGCTTATGCCCTGCCTTTTGAACACCGCTCCCACCGTTTTTGCCAGTATCCTCAGGTCCAGCTCGATGGACCAGTTGTCCACGTACCATACGTCTAGGGCGAATTTCTCCTCCCAGGAGAGGGCGTTTCTGCCGTTGACCTGGGCCCAGCCGGTTATCCCGGGTCGAACACGGTGTCGTCTGGCCTGCTCTTTGCTGTAGAGGGGCAGGTATTCCATCAGGAGGGGCCTTGGGCCAACCAGGCTCATGTCGCCTTTAAGGACGTTCAGCAGCTCCGGCAGTTCGTCCAGGCTGGTGCTCCTCAGGAGCTTGCCGAAGGCGGTGAGCCTTATCTCGTCGGGCAGGAGGTCGCCTTTTTTGTCCCTGCCGTCGGTCATGGTCCTAAACTTGAGCATATAGAAGGGCTTTCCGTTCAGCCCCGGTCGCTTCTGCCGAAACAGCACAGGCCGCCCCAGCTTAACGGCCACTGCCAGGGCGGTACACAGTAGGACCGGCGACAGGGCAACCAGTCCCATCAACGATAGAACGACGTCCAAAGCCCTCTTGAACGGATCTTTCAAAGAGCGGTGTCTTTTCACCTTTTAAGGGTGTCCTTTACGGTCTGTATGACCCTGTTCTGCTGCTCTTCGGTCATGGCCGTTCCTGAGGGGAGGCATAGGCCGTTTTGGAAGAGCCTGTCGCTGACGGTGTCTCCTTCGCCGTGGGAGGCGTAGCCACAGCCTTCGAAGACCGGCTGTAGGTGCATGGGCTTCCATACAGGGCGGCTCTCGATGTTTTCCTCCGCCAGGGCCTTCAGGACGTCCATGGCCGATACGCCCGCTTTCTCTGGGTCTATGGTCAGGGAGGTTAGCCACATGGAGGATCGGCATCCCTCTGTCTCGGGCATTAACTTAAATCCAGGAAGATTCCCTAGGGCCTCTCTGTATCGGTCGTATATGGCCCTTTTAGCCTCGACCCGCTCCTCCAGATGGAGCATCTGTCCCCTGCCTATGGCGGCAAGGACGTTGCTCATTCTGTAGTTGTAGCCTATCTCGGTGTGCTGATACCACGGGGCCTGGTCCCTGGCCTGGGTCGCCCAGAAGAAGGCTTTGTCCCTGGATTCCTGGTCGTCCATGAGGAGCATTCCTCCGCCGGAGGTGGTTATTATCTTGTTGCCGTTGTAGGACAACACCGAGTAACGGCCGAAGTTGCCGCATTTTTTGCCCCGGTAGTCCGCTCCCAGTGCCTCCGCCGAGTCCTCCAGAACCGGTATGTCGTGGCGATCGAAAATGGGCATGAGCTCGTCCCACTTCGGGGCCTGTCCGTAGAGCTCCGCCACTATGGCCGCTTTGGCGGTCTTGCCCTGGGAGGCTAGGTCCTCTATGGCTCTGTTTAGGGCCTGAGGGGACATGTTCCAGGTGTCCTCGTCGGAGTCGACGAAGTAGGGTTCGGCACCTAGGAACTTGACCGGAGTCACCGAGGCTATGAAGGTCAGGGAGGAGCAGAGGACTATATCTCCAGGCCCCACTCCCAGTAGCCTGAGCCCCAGGTGAAGGGCGGCGGTGCCGGAGCTGAGGGCCAGGGCCTTGGGCCTTCCTATGTAGTCGCAGGTTTCTTCCTCGAAATGGTCCACCTGAGGACCTAGAGGGGCTATCCAGCCCGAGTCGAAGGCCTGGTGTACGAATTTAAGCTCGTCTCCGCTCATGTGAGGAGGCGAGAGTATTATCCTTTCCTTGTCTGCCATGAAGCCACCTTCTTAAAAGGGATTGTGTTAGCTATCGATTATTCTATCACGCTTTTACGTCCAGGTGACCGTGGATGACTATCGGTCTGCTGGGAGGGGGAGCGACTTTTTTGTCTTCCTTTTCCTCCGGTTCCTGTTCGTCTTTTTCCTGCTCCTGGGGCTCATCTTCGTGCCCTTTTTGCATCTGCTGTTCCAGTTCCTCCTGCCAGTCCCTGTTTCCCTCTCTTCCGTCTTTTTCCCGTCTCTCAACCTTTCTCATCTTTACCGGAGCCACCGATCCCACCGGCGCTACTTTTCCGAAGTCGCTCATCTCTACCCCTCCTCTTTACAGGTCTTTTTTATTTCATCGTCTGCTTTGTGGCTGAACTGTAGTTGCCCAGTTTAGTTTATCTCGGTTCACGGATTCAGATATTTTGTATCTGAGATCAGAGGTTGTTTCGGTATTGACAAGGGTTTTTTGCTGGCCTTATATTTTGCGGTCTTTTGTGTCAATAAACCTATTGACATGCCGAGTTTATAAGGTAGACTTTCTATATAAAACTAGGCTAGGAGGTTTTTTGATGAGACAGTCACCGCTGAAGGTAACTTCCGAGATAGGCCGACTCCGTTCGGTGTTGCTCCACAGACCTGGTAGAGAGATTGAGAACCTCACCCCCGACCTTATGTCCCGGCTGCTTTTCGACGATATACCCTATCTGGAGGTGGCTAGACAGGAACACGACGCCTTCGCCAAGATCCTCACCGATAAGGGCGTCGAGGTGCTTTACCTTGAAAACCTCATAGCCGAGGCTATCGTGGACGACGAGATTAAAAAGAACTTCGTCGACGAGTTTCTGTCCGAGGCTGGAATACCGGGCAAGGGAACCAGGGATAACCTGAGGGATTTCTTTTTGAGCCTGGATCCCCGCTCTATGGTGGACTGGATGATGTCCGGCGTCCGTCGGTCGGAGCTTAAAGGTAAAGGGGACCATCCCCTTTCCCTTGCTGACAGGTTGGACAGCCATAACCTTTTCGCCGTCGATCCTCTGCCTAATCTCTACTTTACCAGAGATCCCTTCGCGACCATAGGCACCGGAATAACCTTAAACCACATGAGGACGGAAACCAGAAACCGCGAGACTCTGTTCGCCAAGTATATCTTCGAGTATCACCCCAGGTTCAAGGACTGTGCCATTCCCTTCTGGTTCGACCGGGACGAAAAGACCTCTCTGGAGGGAGGGGACGAGCTTATCCTGAGCCCCGAGGTTCTCGCCATTGGGGTGTCCCAGAGGACCGACGCGGCGTCGGTGGAGACTTTCGCAAACAGGATACTCCGGGAGGACGAAAGTTTTAAGACGGTTTTAGCCTTCAACATCCCCAAAAAGAGGGCCTTTATGCACTTGGACACTGTGTTCACCATGGTGGATCGGGATAAGTTCACCATCCACCCGGAGATAGAGGGGCCGTTGCAGGTTTTCTCCATCACCAGAGGTGCTAAGGGGCTGGAGATAGAGGAGATGACCGCCACCCTGGAGGAGATCCTTAAGTCCACCTTGGGCCTGGACGACGTGACCTTGATCCGCTGTGCCGGAGGAGATCCCATAGACGCCCCCAGGGAGCAGTGGAACGACGGGTCCAATACCCTGGCCATAGCCCCCGGCGAGGTGGTGGTCTATTCCAGAAACCACTCCACCAATCGGCTGTTGCAGGAGTACGGAATAGTGACCCACACTATGCCCAGCTCGGAGCTGTCCAGGGGCCGTGGGGGCCCTCGTTGTATGAGCATGCCTTTGGTGAGGGACGAACTTTAGTTTTTGTTTTGATGGTCTGCGTTTTTTTAGTATAATTCGTTCAGATGGAAGGATTTCCGAAGGAGGTTTTCCTGATGGACGTAGCAGATCGAGCTAGGGAGTTGTTGTTGGATCTTTGCGCCATAAAGAGCGTTTCCGGTTCGGACCAGGAGGATGCGGCGGCGGAGTTTATATTTTCCCTGTTGGGGAGGTTTCGGTGTTTCTCCCGAGATGGTTCGGCCCTGAGGTTGGTGGAATGTGGGGGCAAGAAGGCGGTTTTCGCCTATATGGCCTGTCCGTCGTCCTCTGTGACTGTGGGGCTTACGGGCCATTTCGACGTGGTCTCGCCGGCGGTCTACAGGGATCTGGCCCCTCTGGCTTTCGATCCTGGGGCATTAGGTTTGGCTCTGGCTGGCAGGGATTTGCCCGAGTCGGTTCGGTCCGATCTGGAGGCGGGCTGGCTGTTCGGCCGAGGGGCCGCCGACATGAAGTGCGGTCTGGCGGTGTTTTTGGCCCTCATGGAGAGATGGGATTCGGTGGGGGCTCCCTGTAACGTGGCCTTTTTGGCGGTTCCCGACGAGGAGAATCTCTCTTTGGGCATGAGAGGGGCCTTGCCCGAGGTGGCTGAGTTCTTCAGGGAGAGGGGCATATCCCCGGCCTGTTGGGTCAACGGCGAGCCCACCGTGGGGGCCAAAGGGGCCCAGTGGCCCGTGCACAGGGGGTCTATCGGTAAGGTTATGGGGTTCGTCCTGTCCGTAGGTGTCGGATCTCACGTCGGGGAGTTTTTCAAGGGGGTCAGCGCGGTTCAGATCGCCGGTCAGATAAACGCCCACCTGGAGGGCTCTCCCCAGTCGTCCGATTCGATAAAGGGCAGGGCCCTTCCTCCCGCTGCCTGTCTGGGTTTTGACGCCCTGAGGGACGGCTATTCTGTGACCCTTTTCGATAAGGTGATGGCCCGTTATAACCTGCTTTACTGGTCCCGTTCCTCCGAGGATCTGCTGGATATTTTGAAGAAGTCCGCCACCGAGGGGCTGGCTCGGGCGATGGATATGACCTCCTGGTCCGCAAGGAAGCTGGGGGAGAGTCTGCCCTTTTCCAGAGGCAGGGTCCTTACTCTGTCCGAGCTTCGTGATATAGCAGGGGACGTTCCCCTTGGGGAGGGGGAGGGTTCGCCGGTCGATCGGGCGGCTCGGTGGGTGCTGGATATGCTGGACCGTAGCGGCCTCGAGGGACCTCTGGCAGTGGTGGGCTTTTTGCCTCCCTGGTATCCCCCTAAGAGGCCCGGCTTTTCCATGAGGGACGAGGCACTGGACAGGGCGCTTAAGGGGGTTTTCTCCCTGGTGTCCGATCGGGGGTACGATCCGGTAAGGGAGGATATCTTCGAGGGTATCTCCGACCTGAGCTATCTGGGTTCCGCCGGGGATTTGAATTCGGTCTCCACCTTGACGGAGAACATGGCGGGATGGGGCGATCTCTACTCGGTTCCACTGGAGGCAATGGAGTCGGTGGATGCCCCGGTCTGCAACCTCGGCCCCTTCGGCAAGGACGTACACAAGGCCACAGAGAGGCTCGAGCCGACCTTTGCCTTCTCCGTCCTGCCCGACCTGGTGGAACGGCTTCTGACCGACCTTGCAAGATAAAACACCGAAGAGCCTGCCCTAAGGGCAGGCTCTTTGGATAGGTCTTCAAAATCAGCATAGACCATTTTTACGTTGTATAGGTTCCATATGATCGCTAAAACAGTCGTTGCACGTGCCCGGAAAGGCCTCCGTCAATTGTCTACAGATGTCTTCGTCGTCTCGGAATACGGTCATCCAAATGCTCCAATATCCGCTTTTCTTTGCTATGTCAATCAAAAATTTTTTAAATATGTCAATGCTTTTTTGGTCTATTTCTTTAAGTTGTTCTCTTTTCTCTGTTGCTATGTCCCAAATATCTTTTCTGTGTAGCCATCGGAGATCTGTAGACTTTCCGTTGTTTGCCGTCGGTATTTTGTCGAGTCCCACTAGATGAATTAACCTTTTCGCCTTTTCGATTATATCTGGAGGCATTTTTTTGTTTGGCGAGACTAAGCCGCCTTCCGAGTATTCAATTGCTCTAAAGGTGTTATCTCGGTCGGGCCATAGGCAGTCGTCCCGTGGTGTTTCCTGGTTCGATTTTGTCGAATTACAGTTGGAGCAGGCAAGCAAAAAATTGTTCCAGTCCAGCTCCCGTCTTTTCATTTCATCTGCTGATATTACAGCTGTTTTTTTCGGTAAGACGTGTTCTACCGCTAGGCAGGATTCTAGCTCTACCTCGCAATATGAACAGTACTCACCTAATCTTCCTATTAAGTATATTTTTGCATCCCCATATGTTTTAAACTCAATAAAGCCTTTTGAGCTTTGAGGACGTTTTCCTCTTACAACCGGTCGCATTGTGACTACTCCCCTTTTTCTTCGTCTGGTGAGGTTATTCCCGCTGCTATCCGTTCGGCCTCTAGAAAGGCGTAATAGGCTATATTTTCGCTAAAGGGGGCTGCTAACCGGTCGAGTTCCTCCTTGAGCTCCTTTTTATGGGCTTCATCGGTGTTCTTCGCCTGTCGCAGTATTTTATAGTATTTTTGGGCGGCATCGTACATTTTCTGGTGTCGCTCGCTTCTTTGAGGAATATCGATTCCCATTATATCCTCGACTATGTCCTCTATAGATCTGTTGGAGTAGGGGGCCTTTGTGCCTGGAGCGGCTTCGTTCCAGCCATAGCAGGACTTTTCTTCTATGTTTTCCGTGTCGTCGAGGTCTATGACCTGTCCAGGTTCGAGGGACTGTATTATAAACGGTGAATGTGTCGTGGCTATGAACTGCAGTTTCGGGAAAGCTTCTTGAAGGTCCGATACGACCCTTCTTTGCCATTTGGGATGTAGGTGCAGGTCTATTTCGTCGATCAACACGATTCCCTCTATCCTCGCAGTTACCCCTTCTTCCATGTGAGGGTTTAATCTTGATGCACGATGAGCTATGTCTGCGACCATAGCAACCATATTGCGATATCCGTCCGATAGAAGGCCAAAGGGCATAGGTCCCTCGTCTGTTACTATGATTAGCTCGTCCATTTCTATGTCGTGGTAAAAATCTGTGGCATTTGGGATACACTTCAGTGCAGCTTCTTTAACCGCTTTCATTCCGCTGGAAGGGGTTTTTTTCTGGAGTGCTACCAATGTCCGTTTTTTGAACCATTCTTCAAAAGCCTTCTGATCCGATTTAGGGTCGAGACAGAACCTATAAGCATCTAAGCGAGAGCCAGGTTTTTCCGTTTTTATATTTCTGTGTATATCCCATAGGCGTCCTGAGCCGTAGTACAGGTAGAGAGGTAGGTCCACCGGTTCGCCTTTTACGGTTTTTTTTCGGTCCTGAACCCCTATGGAGACTATGTTTTTGGCCTTTCCACCTCTATCGCCTAATTCTCTTATCCAATTGACCCTTTTGCCCCTGATAGTGGCCTCGGCTTTTATGAAAACGTCTTCTTGGGGTTCAAGGTTTAGTTGTCCGTCTGTCTCTATCGGTAATAGATGGGCATCGCTTTTTTTGACGGTGCTTTGGCCGGTTTTTATTCTTGATCCTTGAAAATATGTTCCTAGCATTATGGCTATAGCATCCAGAATAGTCGTCTTTCCCTTGCCGTTTTCCCCTACGAGGACGGTCATTTTAGGATGAAAGCAGAAGCTACCCTTTTTGTAGCGTCTGAAGTTATTTAGGGTTAAGTTTGACAGCATTTTAACCGCCTCCTCGACCATAAGGTCATATTCTAAGCTATGCGTATATCATAAGACCAACATTTGATAAAAACAATGAATATAAGGAGGTGTTGCCCAGCTGATCAGCTGTTCCTGTGCTCCTCCTTTTGGTAAATGGATAAACACTATTCCTCCGCTAGCTTCGGGGCGGCTGTTCCCCGGCTTGTACGGTTTAGGCAGATCTCAAAGGGGATTCTCCCCTCACGGAGCGACTGGCGAACGAAGATGTTGAGCGCCGTAGTCAGGTTCATTCCCAGTTCCCCGAAGAGGATCTCCGCCTGAGCTTTTATCTCCGAATCCATACGGATAGTTATGTTTGTGGTCTTCCCAGCCATGAAATCGCCTCCTCGTGATATAGCCCTATAATAGGTCTTCTGCACCGTAAACACAATGCGTGGCACTGGAGTGTTCTTTGCTCCCATGAGTGGTATAATTTAGACGAGGATAGTTTATATCGATGCCCCGAAGGCATCTTTATTACTAGGGAGGAGGTCAGGCTTCGGCTTGGTCTCCTCCCATTTACTGTGTAGCAGTAGCACCTCTGGAAACTCTGATCCTCCGAGGCGGTTCGTACAGAACAGGCAGGTCGAGTATACGATTGGGCCAGGGCGTAGGCGGGATGGTCTCTTCAAGGGGACTCGAAGGTGAGCTTTTAGAGATTCCCTGTGGCTTTGTACATCGACCACAATCGGTAGATTGCAAAACTCTCCCTTGACAGATCCTAAGTCCGATGTATAATGTCCCTCAAGTTGCATATGGCTAAAGGCGATGAACCGGAAGCCCATAGGACTGAACGCGTACGACCAGAGAGAAGCCTCCGTCGGCTGGAAGGGGCTTTGGACGCTGTCTTTTGGGATAAGGCCCGGCGAGCTGGAACCGAAAGGCCTTTGGGCTGGAGTAGGTCTCCCGGTTGACCTCCGTCAGAGGGTTGGAGCGGGACGTTTTACGTCCAAGCAGGGTGGTACCGCGGGTATATAACGACCCGTCCCTACATAGGGGCGGGTCGTTTTTTGTATCTGGGGGCCTCCCCTTGGCGTAGGGTCCAAGCAGGGTGGTACCGCGTGCCTACAACAGAGGCTCGTCCCTGACCGGGGCGGTCTCTGTTTTTTTATTCTGACGACCTTTAGTTGGTCACCGTTTTGCAGAGGTGGTGTGTTTATGAGTAACATGGTTTGGAACGGTTGCGATGTGGTGGAGCTGGCGAGCAGGTTTGGGACCCCTCTTTACGTTATGTCGGAGAACGAGATACGGTCTCGCATGAGGCGGCTAAAGGACTGTATGGCCAAAGGTAACGATAACACCCAGGTTCTCTACGCCGGTAAGGCTTTTTTGACCATGGCTATGTGTCGGATGGTCCAGTCCGAGGGCCTCGGCCTCGACGTGGTCTCCCCGGGGGAGCTGCACACCGCGCTTAAGGCGGGCTTCCCCGCCGAGAGGATCTATTTCCACGGCAACAACAAGACCGAGGAGGACCTCGCAATGGCCCTGGACTGCGGGGTTGGCCGTTACGTTGTTGACAGCGAGGACGAGATGGTCCTTCTAGGTGAGATGGCCCGGTCCAGAGGCAAGGTGGCGTCGGTGCTGTTTCGGCTGGCCCCTGGGGTGAGCGGCGATACCCATCGCTATATCCAGACAGCCCACACCGACTGTAAGTTCGGTATGCCCCTTCTGGGCCAGGGGCTGAGGCGGTGCGTCTCGGCGGCCATGGCCGACTCTGGGCTGGACCTTTTGGGCTTTCACTTCCACGTGGGATCCCAGCTCATGGAGAACCGGGCGTATCTCGAGGCCCTGGAGGTCCTAGGGGACCTGATGGTCACCTTGAGGGACGAGGTTGGGTTCGAGGTTCGAGAGCTGAACGTAGGCGGTGGGATCGGCATATCCCACGGTCAGGGCCCCGAGGTCGACGTGGAGGCTTACCTAGGCGGCATATTGGAGAGGGCGAAAGGTGTCTGTGAGGCTCGGTCCCTTGCCCTTCCCAGGCTGGTGATAGAGCCAGGGCGATGGATAGTGGGGCCCGCCGGTGTAACCCTCTATTCGGTGGGGACGGTGAAGGAGATTCCCGGGATCAGGACCTACGTCAGCGTCGACGGCGGCATGGCGGATAACCCTAGGCCCTCTCTCTACGGGGCGGTCTACCGTTGTGAGCTGGCGAACAGGATGGACGAGGAGGCCGATTCGGTGGTGA
Organism: Dethiosulfovibrio salsuginis; assembly: GCF_900177735.1. Taxonomy (NCBI): domain Bacteria; kingdom Thermotogati; phylum Synergistota; class Synergistia; order Synergistales; family Dethiosulfovibrionaceae; genus Dethiosulfovibrio; species Dethiosulfovibrio salsuginis. Next base: position 51,525 of record NZ_FXBB01000004.1, read on the forward strand.
CCGTAGCGGGGCGGTGTTGCGAGTCAGGGGATATACTGATAAAGGACGTGTCCCTTCCTAAGCCTAAAAGGAACGATATTATCGCCGTTATGGACACAGGGGCCTACAATTTCTCCATGGCAAGCGGCTACAACCGGCTGAGGCGTCCGGCGGTGGTCCTCATAAAAGACGGTCAGGCCCGGTGCATAGTCCAGCGTCAGTCATTCGACGATCTGGTGCAGGGAGAGGTCATCCCCGAAGATCTTGTTTAGGGACTCTCTAAACACGCTGATCCTCGGAGAGATCGTCCCGACGTAGCCCATTTGAGCCCGTATAGTCGACATGCCGTCGTGTAGTACGGATGGGGCGACAGGACGTCGCCCCAAGCCGAGGGGGCACAGGACGTGCCCTCCGAGGCGGTTCGTACGGAACAGGCAGGTCGACTATACGATTGGGCGAGACAGGGCGTAGGCGGAACGATCTCTCCGAGGGGACTCTAACATGAGTTTCTAGAGATACACTTAAATTTATATTGGAGGTTTCGCTGATATGAGAAGGTTTTTACTCTGGGCCCCTTTCGGGCTCGTTCTTACCATGGCGGGGGCGGCTTTCGCCTACGACGGAGCTGCTCCTGATTTTGGGATTCTGTCCCTCCTTCCCCCTGTGATAGCCATAGGACTCTGCGTCCTGACCAAGGAGGTCATACCCTCCCTTTTCGTGGGTTCCTGGGTGGCCGGAACTATGCTGGCTGGCTGGAATCCGGTTATAGGCTTCGGCGGGGCCGTCGAGTCGCTGTGGAACGGCCTTGGAGATCCCTGGGGTGCGAGGATCGTCCTTACCTGTCTCACCATGGGCGGTATGGTGGGGGTTATGCAGGTAGGAGGGGGAGTTGACGCCGCCGTCAGGTGGCTGACCGGCAAGATATCCAGCAGTCGCCGGGCCATGTTCTTCACCCAGCTGGCTGGTTTCGTCATTTTCTTCGAGGACTACGTGAACACCGCCGTCGTTGGAACCACCATGGCCCCGGTTTCGGACCGCTATCGTATCTCAAAGGAGAAGCTTTCCTACATAGTGGACAGCACCGCCGCCCCTATCGCCTGTATCGCCGGGATTTCCTCCTGGGTGGCCTACATGGTGGGTCAGATAGGTATGCAGTTCAACGAGCTTGGCATAACCGCCTCTCCCTACGTGACCTACATCAAGTCCATACCTTTTGTCATCTATAATATAGTGGCCTTGGTCCTCCTTACCTACGTGGTGCTCTCAAGCAGGGATTTCGGGCCAATGCTTACGGCGGAGAGGCGGGCCAGGAAGACCGGTCAGCTCCTTCGGGAGGGCGCTCAGCCTCTTAGCAACTCGGGAGAGGATAAAGATCTTCTCCCTCTGGACGAGACCCCCAGGAGGGTTATAAACTTCGTCCTTCCTCTGATATTTTTGATAGGGACGATCTTCACCATGCTGGCTGTGACCGGAGGCTGGCCTAACGTGGGCCTTGCCCAGGCTATAGGCGAGGGAAGCAGCTCCAAGGCTCTGGTCTACGGTGCTTTCGGCGGGACCTTTATGACCATAATCCTCTACGCAGTTCAGGGCTTGGCCCCTCTCGGCAGGATGTTTCGGGGCTTTATGAAGGGCGCCCAGGCAATTTTCGTCGGCTCTCTGATCCTGATATTCGCCTGGGGAATAGGGTCGGCCATCAAGTCGGTCGGGACCGCGGGGTATATAGTGTCCGTCGCCGGCGATCTTCTCAGCCCGGGATGGATCCCCCTTCTCACCTTCTTCGTCGGGGCGGTGGTGTCCTTCTGCACCGGAACGTCCTACGGGACGATGGGTATCCTCATGCCCATAGTGGTTCCTCTGGTGGCGACTGTGACCGCCAATTCCGGCCTTGATCCGATGACCCATATGATCCCAACAATCGGGGCGGTGTTCGCCGGGGCGGTCTGGGGAGACCACTGTAGCCCTATATCCGACACCACTATAATGTCCTCTATGTTCAGCGGATCGGACCATATAGACCACGTGACAACTCAGGCTCCCTACGCCATGCTTGCGGCGGTAGGGTCCGGTGCGGGCTACGTAGGGATAGCCTTAGGGTTTGGCCCCTGGGTATGTCTGGCCATTGCGTCGGCGGTTACTTTGATACTCTTCCAGATCCTCTCCAGCCCTGTGGAAGACTACAGGCTCGACGAGGCTCCTGTCGGCGAGGTTTCTACCGGAGCGGCGGACTGATATACTTGGGCTCGGGGCTGCATGGCTCCGGGCCTTTTTTAGAAAGGAGTTTTTTTAGATGGATTTTTGGAAGATGAACGGCAACGGAAACGATTTTGTGGTGATCACCAACCGCTCCGGCCTGTCCGATTCGGACCTGTCGGACCTTGCAAGGCGGGTCTGCCGCCGCAGGAGGTCCATAGGGGCGGACGGTATTTTGGTGGTGGAGGATTGCGACGGCTACGACTTCAAAATGAGGATCTTCAACTCCGACGGTTCGGAGGGGGAGATGTGCGGCAACGGCGCCCGGTGTATCGCTCGGTATGCCTTCGAGACCGGTGTTGCCGGTGAGAATATGACATTTCAGACCTTGGCGGGGCCTATGAGGGCCTCGGTGAAAGGCTCTTTCGTCGAGCTTCATATGGGGATTGTTCCCTCGGTTCCTCAGGTGGTCCCTATTGATCTGACCGGCTGGGGTGGAGAGCTGGAAGGGGATTTTTCGACCGTCGGGGTGCCCCATCTGGTGGTCTATCCCGGCGAAGGAGAGCACTCTAGGGAGGATCTTGTCCGTTGGGGCCGAGATCTCCGTAACAGGACCGACCTTTTCCCCGGTGGAACCAACGTGAACTTCTCCTGTCCCTCCGGTGAGGGGGCTTTGAAGGTTGTTACCTACGAGAGAGGGGTGGAGGATCTGACCGATTCCTGCGGCACCGGCTCGGTGGCGTCGGCTATTTCGGCGGTGGTCAGGCTGGGATATCCTCTTGAGGTTCAGGTGTCCAACCCCGGAGGGGTGAACCAGGTGTCTTTGTCCCGTTGTGGCGGTGGGTTTGAGGCCCTTTTGGGGGGGCTTGCTCTGGTTGTGACAAAAGGCAGTATAGAAAAAGAGGCCTAGAAAACTAGGCCTCTTCGTCTTTTTCCTCTGTCTCTTCCGATTCTTCGGACTCTGGCCCGAAGAGATCGTCCAGGCTTATGTCCAATGAGAGTTGATGAAACTTGTCGGCGACCTCGATGTTGTGGAGAAATAGCTTCTCCTCCGCCTCTCTGACAAGCTCGTTTTCCTCCGCCTCCTGTAGGTCCGTATGGAAATGGACAGGGGAGTAGCGGGTGGCCCCTGCTACCTCTTCAAATACCTTAGGTTCCTCTTTAGGTTTTTCTTCCTCAAGGTCTTTCTTCTTGCTCTCGTCGTCCGCCACGTACATCACCTCACCCTCTTTCCCATACTATAACACCCAGTTTGTCCGGTCAACGATTTTGTTTCTCCGTGCTATACTCAGACTGTAAAACCTATCATATAGGGAGGGATAAAATTGAGCAAAGGAAAGTTAGCAGCTCTGTCGGCGGCCTTTTTAGCGGTAGCGGGAGTCGCCCTGTTCGTGACCGACCTAGGTACGGGGGTGGTTAGAGATCAGGCGATTAAGGCCCTCACCGAGACCCTTCAGGCCAAGGTTTCCATTGGGGATATTTCGGGAAATCCCCTTAAGGGGTATGTCATATCGGATCTCTCTTTGGAGAGGGAGGGAGAGTATTCCGTCGGTCTGCCCTCTTTGGAGGTCAAGATTAACTTGATAGCCCTTGTCCGAGGGGGAGCGGTGGTGGATAAGGTCGTCCTGTCCGGCCTGTCGACCGACCTGGATCAGGTGACCGCCCTTATGGACAGCCTGCCTCCTTCCGAGGGAGGAGGTGTTCCGTCGGTGCCTGTAGGGGCGGTTTCCCTGGTGGATTCGTCTTTCGGAATCCCCGGTGGAGTGGTGGAGATAAAGGATCTGTCCGGTCGATTTAAGGACGATCGGGGGATCGCCTTCGACCTAAATATGGACCTGGCCTACGGCGGTCTTCCTGTCAAAGGTAAGGTGCTAGGGCTCTACGGCGGGTCTTTTCTCACCGTCGGGGATCTGGACCTTTCTGTTGGTTCAGGTAAAATCACCGCTAAAGGCGATCTGTTTCCCGATTTAGCGGCCCAAGGGAGGATAGACAAGCTGAGTCTCGCCGATCTGACCGGCCTTTGGCCCGAGCTTGCCGATTCGGCCTCCGGCACCGGGTCTTTGGCCTTCGATGTAGGGGGAACTCTAGAGTCTCCGGTTATAACCGGCTCTATGGCTTTTGACGGGGTTTTAGCCGCCCTTCCGGTGAGCGGTCTGGAGGGCGGTCTGAGTTATCAGGATATGTCTATGGCTTTACAGGACCTCAGGGCGGTGGTCGCTGGGGTGCCCCTTTCAGGCGCTTTTTCCGCTCGGTTTGGCCCGGAGAGTCCGGTTATAGACCTGAAGATGGACGCGTCCAACGCCGATCTCGATAAGCTGAGGTCCTCCTATCCTCAGATACCGGAGGAACTTTCAGGGGTGGTCCAGTCACTTTCGGTGGCCCTTGATGGGCCTGTGGATAAGCTCAAAGGCACTTTAAAGGCGAGGGCCGAGTCCCTAAATGTCATGGGATACGGTCTTTCCCAAAGCTGGGCTTCGGTGGCCCTCGCCCCCGACGGTAAGGCGACGGTCTCCGCTAAAACGGTGTTTCAGGGTCAGCCTGCTTACCTGGAAGGCGGTCTGTCTTTCGGTAAGGGAGGTCCCGAGGCTAAGCTGCTATTTAAGGTCAGGAAGGTCCCTACCGACCTGATCGCTTCGGTGTTGAGGGGTCCTCTTCCTGTGGCAGGGGAGATAGATATGGATATGTCCATAAAAGGGGCACTGACATCTCCCTCCATAACCGGCACCGTGAGCTCTCCGTCCCTTTCGGGATTCGACCAGGTTATAGAGGCTCCGTCGGTGAAGTTCGTCCTCAAGGGGACCGATCTGGAGATCCCCTCCGCCCAGGCGACCTGGCGAGGAGCTCCTCTTGCCCTGTCGGGGAAGGTGGCTATGTCTCAGGATCCCTCGGGGTCCTTTAAAGGAGAGATGAAGGGGCTGAACCTGGCCTCCTTGCCGGAGCTCGGGGTTGACGCAAAAGGCAGGGTCGATCTGGATTTCTCCGTGGGCGGCAAGCTGGCGGACCCCTCCCTTCAGCTGGGGCTTCGGTCGCCTAAGGTGACTTTTGGCCCGATGGACGTGGATAAGGTGGATCTTAAGGTCAAAGGAACAGCTAAGGCCGTGGATCTGACCGGTTCGGCGTCGGTCTCCGGCGGTGCCCTCTCGGCATCGGGATCTTTGGGACTGGGCGATTCCCCGACGGTGGAACTGGCCCTGAAGGGCGACGGCATAGGACTGGATAAGGTTCTGGACCTGCCTATCTCCGGTGCTCTGTCCGCTCAGGTGACCGTTAAGGGCTCCGTCGCCGATCCCGAGCTGGCGGTCTCCATCTCTGTCCCTAAGGCTGTCGCCTGGGGCCTTGGGGTCGACGGCTTTGGGGCCTCATTAGTCTCTAAAGGGACATCTGTGACCTTGAAGGAGGCCAAGGCGTCGGTAGGAGGAAGCCCTTTCTCCATGAGCGGTTCTTTCGACGGGAAAGCATATAAAGGGGAGTTCCAGCTTTCCGGCACCGATCTCGACCTGACTAAAGCCTCTCAGGGATTGCCGGAGGCCCAGTCCTACGGTCTAGGGGGGAAGCTGTCCCTCTCCTTTAAGGGGTCTGTCGACGGTAAGTCGGTTGAGGGTGGAGGCCGGATAACCGCCCCTGTCCTGACCGTTATGAACCTGTCTTTGAAGAACGTCAGCTATCCTCTGGAGCTCAAAGGCAATAGGCTGACTATACCCTCCGCTACCGCCGAGCTCTACGGAGGTTCGGTGGTAGGATCGGGCTGGATCGATCTGGATAGCCTCAAATTCTCCAAAAAGGTCTCGGTTTCCGGAACCGACGTGGCACCTCTTATCAGGGATTTCGCCGGTACCGATGGCACTGTGACCGGTGTAGGAAAGGCCCAGTTCGAGGGAGCAGGGGTTCTCTCTCCCTTTAGCTTTAAAGGCAAAGGCACCGCCGAGCTTGGAGGAGGTCAGGTAGTGGGCTTTCCTCTGGCCCAGGTCGCCGCTTCCCTTCACGGCACCGACGGCATTCGCTATCGTTCCGCAAAAGGGGCCTTTCAGGTTATAGACGACCGGTTTGTCCTGGATAAAGCCTCTGTGGAGGCCCACGATGGCGATCCTATATATCGGTCCTTCGTCTCGTCGGGAGTTATCGGTCCAGACAGAAAGCTCGATCTGGATTGTGCCGGTGAGGTCAATATGAGGCTCTTAAACGCCGTCGTAGGCGCTGGAGTTGGCGGAGTTCTAGGGGGCGGCGCGGGTACCATCGCCGCCATAATAGGCGGTGCCCTCGGAGGAGCCCAGCAGGGTATATCTAAAGACGATTTCAGGGATATTTCCTTTAAGGTTGCCGGGACCCTCGACTCGTCGTCGGTGAAGGGCCTTAAAGTAGGGCCCTCAAAGATAGCCCCCGAGCAGGTTCAGGAGGCTCCTGGGGCGTCTATTCAGCCTCAGCCTCAGCCGCCGGTGCCAGCTCAGCCCGTTCCTCAGGAGGAGCCTAAGAACCTGGAGGACCAGCTTAAAGACGCTTTAGAGCAGGAGGCGGGGAAGGTCCTTCAGAACCTTTTCGGAGGGGGCAATTAAAGGGGGTTCTCTGAAAACGCCGGTCCTCGGGGAGATCGTTCCGACAGGGCCCATTCGAGCCCGTATACTCGACCGAAACAGGGCACAGGCGGGACGGTCTCCCCGAGGGACTCCAAACGTCAGTTTTTAGAGTCCCCTAAACTTATAACTGTATTGAGGTGAGCCCTATGGATAGATCGGATTTGAAGAACTGTAGGAGGATCGTGGTAAAAGTCGGCACCAGCACCATAACCCACGACACCGGCAAGCTGAACCTTTTCCGTATGGAGAGGCTGGCCCGGGCGTTGTCGGATCTCCACAATCAGGGGAAGGACGTGGTCCTCATAACCTCCGGTGCGGTAGGAGCTGGGGTTGGACGGATGGGGCTCAGAGAGAGGCCGTCGACTCTGCCTATGAAACAGGCCCTTGCGGCGGTGGGACAGGCGTCTCTCATGCAGATGTACGAGAAGTTCTTCGGAGAGTACGGCCAGACCGTGGGGCAAGTGTTGCTCACCAGGGACGCTTTCGACGATAGGCCTAGGTATCTGAACATAAGAAATACCCTGTGCGGATTGCTGGAGCTCGGGGTCGTCCCTGTTATAAACGAAAACGACACCGTGGCGGTGGAGGAGATAAAGTTCGGCGACAACGATACCCTGTCCGCCCTGGTGGCGGTGGCGGTTCAGGCCGATTTGCTTATAATACTGTCCGATATCGACGGCCTTTACGACAGAAATCCTAAGGATAACCCCGACGCAAAACTGCTTCCGGTGGTGGACCACATATCGGAGGAGATAAGGCAAAACTCCACCGGAAGAGGTTCCAGCTTCGCCAGCGGCGGTATGTACACCAAACTGGCTGCCGCCGATATCGCCCTCCCGGCAGGTATCCCTATGATCATAGCCAGCGGAGGGGAGGATAGGGTGGTGAGGCGGATAGTGGAGGGGGAGGATTTAGGCACCCTTTTTCTCCCTTCCACCGAGGGAACCCACGGCAGAAAGAGATGGATAGCCGCCGGTGCCAGGCCTCAGGGGATCTTGGTGATAGACGATGGTGCGGTCACGGCGCTTAAGGAAAGAGGGGGGAGCCTTCTTCCATCAGGGGTAATAGCGGTAAGAGGGGATTTTTACAGAGGTCAGATGGTCTCCATTCAGGCCATCCACGGCGACGAGGTGGCCAGGGGCCTGGTGAACTACGATAGCGCCGATGTGCTGGCCATACTTGGCAGGCAGAGCGATGAGATAGAGTCGCTCCTAGGGGAGCGGGATTTCGACGAGGTGGTCCACAGGGACAACCTCGCGGTGATTTAGAGTTAGGAAGTGGATCTTGATATGGAGTTCAGTTTAAAGAATATGGGGACCGCGGCGAAGGTTGCGTCCCGTTTTGTGTCCCAGACCAGCGGCAAGGATAGGGACAGGGCGCTTATGGCAATGGCTGAGGCCCTCTTGAAAGGGACCGACGAGATAGTCAGGGCCAACGGAGTGGATCTGGCGGAGGGAAGGGCTGGAGGTCTGTCCGAGCCTTTGCTGGAGAGGCTTTCCCTGGACGAGGGCAGGGTTCGGTCTATGGCTAAGGGGCTGGAGGAGATCGCCGCCCTGCCCGATCCTCTGGGCAAGGGAGACCGATGGATAAACGACCAGGGGCTGGAGATCTCCAGGGTGAAGGTCCCTCTAGGTGTGATCGGCATGATCTACGAGTCTCGGCCAAACGTGACCGCCGATGCGTCGGGGCTCTGCCTTAAGGCTGGGAACGCCGTTATCCTGAGAGGGGGCAGGGAGGCGGTCAACTCAAACCGTGCCATAGCGTCGCTGATCAGAGGGGCCCTGAGGGAGTCGGGTTTCCCGGAGGATTCGGTCCAGCTTCTGGACGATCCCGGTCGGGAGGCTACTCAGGCCCTTATGGCGCTGGACGATCTGGACGTCCTGATCCCCAGAGGAGGTAAAGGCCTGAAGGAGGCGGTGAGGGTCCACGCGAAGGTTCCGGTGATTATGACCGGTATGGGGCTGTGCCACCTCTACGTCGATCGCTCGGCGGACCTGGGCATGGCGGTGGATATCGCGGTGAACGCCAAGGCCCAGAGGCCATCGGTGTGTAACTCTATAGAGACCTTGCTGGTTCACTCGGAGGTGGCACCTGCCTTTTTGCCTCTTCTCTCCTCGGCGATGGAGGAGGCGGGAGTGGAGCTTAGAGGCGACGGCAGGGTTCGATCGCTGGTGTCCATGGCCAGCGCCACCGACGAGGACTGGGATACCGAGTACCTTGCCCTGATCCTGTCGGTCAAGATGGTGGACTCGGTGGAGGAGGCGATAGACCACATAGATCGCTACGGCTCAGGCCACAGCGAGGCCATCGTCACCGGTGATTATGGGACGTCCCGTAAGTTTCTGGACCAGGTTGACGCTTCGTCGGTTTACGTCAACGCCTCCACTCGGTTTACCGACGGTTCGGTCTTCGGCTTTGGGGCGGAGATGGGCATAAGCACCCAGAAGCTCCACGCCAGAGGTCCTATGGGGGTGGAGCACCTGACAACCGTCAAATACAGGGTCCTAGGCTCAGGACAGGTCCGAGGTTAGCCGTGGCGAAAAGGAACATAACCGTCCTCTGTGGGGGTAACAGCCCGGAGAGGGCGGTTTCTTTGGAAAGCGGCAGGGCGGTGGCCCAAGGACTGACCGAGGCGGGCCATTCGGTGCAGGAGGTCGATCTTGTCTCTTCGGAGGGTGTTTTCGACCTTTTGAGGGAGAAGAGGCCCGACCTTTTCTTCATAGCCCTCCACGGAGGCTGGGGGGAGGACGGCCACATCCAGGCTGTACTGGATATGGCGGGAGTTCCCTACACAGGCTCTGGACCGGTGGGCTGTGCTGTGGCTATGGACAAGGTGGTGTCTAAAGCGGTTTTTTCGTCCTCCGGCATAGACGTGCCTTGGGGGCTCGAGGTCCATAAAGGGGAGTTTCCCGATCTCTCTGAAGATCTCCTCCGTTGGGGAGGGCTGGTCGTGAAGCCCTGCTGTGGTGGGAGCACCGTAGGGACCTCTATAGTCTCCCATCTGGAGGATCTGTCTCCCGCCTTGTGGGGGGCCTGGGAGCAGGAGGACAGGGCTCTGGTGGAGGCCTATGTTCCAGGCAGAGAGCTAACCGTGGCGGTGATCGATTTTAGAGGGGTCCCCAGAGCCCTTCCGGCGGTGGAGATAGCCCCTGAGGGGGGCTTTTACGACTACCGGGCGAAGTACGGAGGCGGCAGCTGTTACACCTCTCCTGCCGATCTGGCCCCTTCTCTGGCGGAGCTTCTGGCCTCCCAGGCCTGTGCGGCCCACCGGGCCTCAGGTTGCTCCATATACTCCAGGGTGGATTTTAGGGTGGACCCCGATGGTCGCCCGTGGGTGCTGGAGGTCAATACCGCTCCAGGGATGACCTCCAACAGCCTGGTTCCTAAGGCGGCCAAGGCGGCGGGATACTCCTTTCCCGAGCTTTTGGACTACATAGTCGAGGAGTCCCTGATCCTCAGGGGATAGCCATACAAAGAGGCGGTAGGGCCCTACAGGGCTTTGCCGCCTCTTTTACGTCTAGGTAAAAAAAGCAAGTCAGGTTGCATGATATGTATAGGTGTGTGTTATACTTATATCAGGGTAACTCGTCTTTTCTCCTGAAAAGCTCTTCCATCGCCTTTTTCCTTCGATTATCTCCCTTATCCGGTTTTTGATCCGATTTACCTATGTTTACCTATTTAGAACGCTGAAAACTCTCATTGTCTGTGGGGGTAACTAAACTGAGGAGGGATGTTCCGTGTTATCTAATCATGAGAATAAGCTACTTATCCTGCACCGTCACGGAGATCGCCGCCCCGTCCCCGCCCGACTGTGTCGTCTGGATATGTCCGATTACGACGATGTCATGGCTCTCAACGCCAGGGTGTATAACGAGGTGGCCGACGAGGATATCTATGTCTCCGATAACTCTATAGAGCGAAACCTCTCAGGGGAGGGGTTCGCCTTAGGGGTTCGGGCCGCAGGGGTGTTGGTGGCTATGTGTATTTTTTCCTGGGTTATGGAGGATATGGCTAAGGTGCTTGAGGGCACCTATCTGGAGGACTGGCCTCTAGAGTCTTTCGCTATGAGGGATATCGTGGTGGTGGATCGGGATTACCGGGGCAACGGCCTCCACAGGATGCTCATAGAGGCGTCGGGGTCCTTCGTCCCCTCCAGGAGAAAGTACGTAATATCCACCGTGTCGCCTAGAAACTGGGCGAGCCTTAAAAACGTTCTGGCGGAGGGGTATTACGTGGTGGCCTGCAAGAAGCTCTACGGCGGCCATAATCGCTTTATAACCTGGCAGGACCTGGACGATCCTATGGTCATATCCCGTCATCTTCCTCTGAAGATATCCGCTAAGGACCTTGATTGTCACAGGCAGGCTCTGGCGATGGGGGCGGTGGGATACGAGCTGGAGAGGCGAGGGGACGAGGTGTTTCTCCGGTACGGCAAAGGAGTTCGGCGGTCTAAGGCGATTCCATCTCTCTTCGGAGACGAGGATAGTCAGGCAGGATAAAAAAAAGAGACCCAAAAAAGGGTCTCTTTTTTTATTAAGGAAGCCTGAGGTTGCTGATGATCTCCCTGATAAGCTGGTCCCTGGCGACCAAGGTCTCTCTGAGGACCTGATCGGTGGACTTGTAGAGCTCTTTCATCTCCTCGACTGCGTCGATGGCACCGGTGTTCGCTTTGGCGATCACGTCAAGGCGGGCCTCCATGGACTTGAAGGTCTCGTTGATCTCCGCCAGGCTGGCCTCCATGGCGCTGGTCTTCTCGACCATGGTGGCTTCGGCGGTGGCTATGTCCTTGCTGGCTGTGGCCATTTTGTCCTCAAGTCGGTCCAGCCTGAGCATGATTCCCGAGAACAGCCCAAGGAAGATAACCGCCATGAGGATGAGAAGGCCGTACTTCTTGACCTTGCTCTCCCCTCCGGAACAGGAGTCGTAGTCGGAGTTGCAGCAGCAGTCGTCGAAGTCCTGCTCCATCTCCTCTTCCTCTGTCACCATTTCGTCCGCCATAAGTTCCTCGTTCTGATCCTTCGCCTTGATGTTGTCGTCTTCGTACATTATCCCATCTCCTTTTGCTGTCCGGCGGACAAACGCCGGAGAATTATGTCTCCTGTCTGTCCTTCGATGCCTTCGTATAGGGAAAATGATAGCATAAAATCCAGCCTGTTTCGTTATCTTGTGAAAATCTTTTCGATAAAAACAGGATAGACTTTAAACCCACCTTCCCGATGAAGCATTATACCAGTTTCCCGCCTATAATGTGACCTCGTTGACTTAGGGGTGCCAAGATCATAGTATAGAAAAAACAGAGTAAAAAATCCAGCCCTTATTAGGAGAGGAGGTTCCATTATGATCGGAAGAAAGCTTTTTGCCCTATGTTGTGTGATCGCCTGCGTCCTGTCGCCGGTGGCGTCTTTCGGATCCACCGTCGAGGCTCAGGGAGAGGCGGCTATTCTGGACGGCAACAGAGCGGCCGCCAGAGAGTCCGCTAAAAGACAGCTTTACAGGAACGCCCTGGAGAAGGCCATAGGGGCCAGGGTGGAGGGCATCACCGAGATGAAGGACTTTCAGGTGGTGCGAGATCGGGTGTTCTCCAGCTCTCAGGGGCTGGTAAAGGACCTGACCATAACGAGAGAGTGGGTCGAGGGCGATATACTGTATCTCCTGGGAAGGTGTGTGGTCGAGGAGAAGGCTCTGGACGGTGTTTTAGGCCCGGCGGTTATAGACGCCCTTGGAAATCCCAGGGTGGTTGTCCTGGTGGACGAGGTTATAGGAGGAAACAGGCCCTTTCTGGTTGCCTCCGAGGGACAGGTGGAGTCGGCCTTTCAGAAGGCGGGCTATCTGATGCTCGACAAGGGACAGTTGGACGCTATAGCGGCGAAAAAGGCGGAGGCCGCAAGGATATCCGGCGACGATACCGCCCTGGCGGAGCTGGCCAGGGATTTCGATGCCGACGTTATCCTCTACGGCAAAGGCCAGTCGTCCTCTTTTACCAGACAGAAGATATCCGGTCAGACCATCCACGGGGTTAGGACCCTCTTTAAGCTGAAGGCGGTCATAGCTCAGACGGGACAGAGCCTAGGCGTGGAGGTGCCAGACGTTCGGACGAAGGGCATGAGCGAGGAGGACGGGGCCATAAAGGGCCTTAAAGAGGCCGCCGACAGGGCTTCCCTCTCTCTGGTGAACGAGGTGGCCTACGCCCTTACCGGCGGCTCCTCCGGGGTCCCGGGGCGGAACGTGAGGGTCACAGTGGAGGGGCTTGACTTCGGTGCCCTCAGGGATCTTGAGGCCACTTTGCGGGATTCTCCCGGTATAGTAGGGGTCTACCGGAGGTCCTTCCGGTCCGGCAGGCTCGAACTGGACGTGTCGGTGGACGGAACCGCCGAGGATGTGGCGGTTATCCTGGATAAGGCAGGTCTGGAGGTACTGGACCTTACCGCCGCTACCGTGGGAGCGAGGCGAGTGCGGTGAAGATGCTGGGACTGGCGATTATCACGGTGTTTTTAGCTGTCTACCCTTTAGGTGCCCAGGAGGTCCAACAGTTTGAGCACGGTCTGGTGGACTGGGAGAGAGGGCTGGTGCTCGTCGAGGGAAGGGTCCCTCTGTCAGACCAGGGGAGCCCTTCCTCGAGGCTCAGATCTCAGAGGGCCGCCAGGCTTTCCCTCTTTATGAACGTGTTTCGTGTCTCCTCCGAGCTGACCGGCTTAGATCTGCCGGAGAACCTGGATATCGGCGAGGATCTGTTTAAAGAGGTTGTCGTCACCGGTGGAGAGAGGGACGGAGACTACGTTCTGTGGGCCTGGTTTCCTTTAGAGCGGGTTAAGGGGCTTACGATCAATCGGTAGGGATGGAGAACTTGAGCTCCACTCCGTCACCTTTAGGCCTTATGGTGGCCTCGTCGGGGTCCAGTTCCTCCAGGTTGATGGAGTCCAGGACCGATTTTACCGAGTTTCTAGTGGCCTCGTCCAGGGCGTCCAGCTGTTCTTTGGCCTTTTTGCCCAGGTCCTCCAGCTCTTTCGGCAGCTTTATCGTGCTCTTTGGGGGATCGTCGTCGGAGACCGTCCAGGAGCCCTCAGGCAGCTCTACCGGGATTTTTTCCCTCGATCCGACCCCCTCTATCCGATAGGACCGAGGGGGCTCGGTTTTTTGGGGTTCCCCCTGTGGCTCGTCGGTCGTTTTCGGGAATACAGGCTGGGCCTCTCGGTGGTCTGCCTCCACGTATCCCGGTGGTTGAGGTGCAGGGGGCTTTTTGCCCCCTGACAGTCCTGCCAGAATACCTGCTATCAGGAACAGGAGGGTCAAAAGCGCTTTCAGTATCATAGGTCCTCCTCCTTTCTAGATGGGGTGTTAGTATTATACAAGGTCGACGGACTCGGCCTAGCTTAAAAAAGAGGTGATTTAGGTGGATTATTTGAAGGCCGCCGACGAGGGGCTGAACGGTCTGAAGGTCCTTCCCGGTGAGGATCCTATGGAGAGGGCCTGGCGGAAAACGTTAAACTCGGTTATAGACCAGATAGTCCAGGAGGATCCCTCAAGGGAGGGGGCTATCGCTCTTATGGATCTGAAGCTCGATCCCGGTCCTTTTCCTGGGACCAAATACGTAGATCGCCGATCTCTGGCGGTCTCGGTGGCTTTAGGGGCGGTTCTGGGGGCCTTTGCGGTGGAGTTGGTTCTTCCTCCCCTACCGGCGACCTGGGTTCCTGCTCAGTGGATAGGGGCTATAGGTGCCTTGTTAGGGGCGGTAGGGGCTGTTTTCTTTGCCAGACCTAAAGAGGTTCCCGATATGGGCCGGGCCCGGGCTCACCTCGCCCTTTTGGCGGAGTTGACCTTTAAGACCATAGAGGCGACGACGGCTAAGCCGGTGGAGCAGGCTAGGAAAAACGATGGCGATATAGCCAGGGCGCTGTACGACCTTAAAAACGCCTCTCCTGACGGTCTGGTGGCAGCCGCCGAGGGGCTTCTCATAGAGGCGGCTAACGGGGGGTACGAGGGGCTGAGAGGAACCCCTTCCTTCGTGAATCCCTCAGGTCCCTCGGTGTTTAGCTGGAGTGCCGATCTTCTCGATCGATACGAGCCTTTCGGTTATTACGACGAAGGGGATCCTGTGATGGAGGAGAGGGCTCCGATCGTGAAAGACGGGGTTGTCCTGGAAAAAGGGGTCGTTCGGAGGGCCCTCCGATGAGCCGTCCGGTCCTGGCGGTGGATTTTGGGACCTCTAACTCCTACTTCTGCAAGTGTCCCCACGACGACCTTATTCCCTCTCCGGTGGACTTTATCTCCGGCAGTACCGGAATGGACACGGCAATTCTGTACAGAGAGGGAAGGTCTCCTCTGGTGGGAGCCCAGGCTCTGAGTACCTGGGGGGAGGCCTCGGAGGAGGAGAGAGCCCACTACAGCCTTCTCACCAGGTTCAAACCTGAGATAGACGTGGACGAACGGGCCTTTAAGGGGGCGGTGGATTTCCTGTCTCAAGTCAGAGAGGACGCCAGGAGGATGAATATAGTCTTCAACCCTATGGAGCGGGACGTCTTCTTCGGAGTTCCCTGCCAGGCCTCCGAGTCCTACGTTTTGGCGGTTAAAAAGGCGGCAGAACAGGCGGGATACGGCGAGGTTAATACGGTGGAGGAGCCTTTAGGGGCGCTGCTTTTCCACCTGTCTCAAGGGGATATGTCCCCTTCGGAGGCCATGGGGTCGGTGTTGGTTCTGGACTTTGGCGGCGGAACCTTCGACGCCGCCCTCCTTGAGAAGCTGGATGTAAAGGACTCCTGGGGCGACTGGGCTATGGGAGGGCGGCTCTTCGACGACCTGTTCTATCAGATATTGGTGCAGGCGAACCCCGAGCTGGTCAATCTATCGGAGGATCCTGGAAGGGAATACTTCGTTCACTGGTACTGGAGCAGGGTGCTGAAGGAGGGGTTTTCCGACACTATGTCCAGAGATAGGGAGGAGATCTGGACGAGAACCGCCGGAACCTACGGTGCCATAAGACACCTTAGATGGGAGGAGTTTATCTCCATGGCGTCGGACTATCGGCCTACGGACCAGATGCTTAGATCCATAGGGGTCAACTGTCCCGGTATGAACGGCCCTGAGAACCTGCTTCATAGAGTTTCCCAGCTGATATCCAGAGGACGAGGTGCCAAGACGGTGATTCTGGCGGGAGGGAGCTGCCTTTGGCCCTTTATTCCCGATATGGTTCGAGATCTATTGCCCGACGCCAGGCTGATCAGGAGCGATCAGCCCTATGGGGTGGTGGCAAGAGGGTTGTCCCTGCTTCCCGCTCTGAGGAGCAGAAATGACAGATCTATCGCCGCGTTGAGAGGGTCTTTGCCCGATTTTATGGGGAAGATTCGGTCTGAGGTGGTGGACAGGTTGCTCTCTAAGGCTGCCCAGGAAGGTTCTCTCGAGTTATCCTCCCTTATGATCGAGAAGGTGGTGGTTCCGGTCCTGATGGACTACCGAGCCAACGGTGGAAGCCTTTCCCGGCTTAGAGGTTCGATGGAATCGGGTATCGATTCGGTAAAGGAGGAGATGGACGGCCTTTTAAGATCTCACATGGACAGAGCTGCCCGGACAATCCCTAAGGCCACGGTGGAGATGATGGCCCGGTGGTTCAAGGATAAGGGGATCAAGTCTCTCCCTCGGGATCTGAATTTGGCCCTCGGGGAAGGTGAGGCCGATCTCCTAAAGGCGGTGGATCTTGGGAGGCTCTCCCCTATCAAGGGGCTGGTGGACTCTCTGGACGGCGTTATAGGGATCGTGGTTGGGCTGGTTACGGCATCTCTGTGCGGCGGTGGAGGTATAGCTCTAATAGCCACCGGTATCCCTGGGCTATTGGCTGGCGCTGCCATAGGTCTGGGAGGCTACGTTTTTGGCAGAAAGTCGATAAGGGAGAAGCTGGAGAAAGTGCCCGTCAATTCGGTTTTATCCCGGTTTTTGATGTCCGAAGGTCCTATGAGAAAAACCGTCGAAAAGGCCAGGGTCTCTATAGCCCAAGGGGTGGACGAGGCGATCCGTCGGGAGTGGGCCGCTGTCGAGCCGGAGCTTATGTCTTCGATAAGAGAGGTGGTGGAGGAGGAGATCAAAGGATTGTCCCTGATAAACCAGATAGAGGGAGGCTCCTATGGAAAAGGTTAGATCGGTTCTACTGAGGCTTATAGCGGTGATATTGCTTCTGTGTCTGTCCTCCCAGGGGCAGGCCTACTCGGGCTTTAAGGGGAGTTCAGCCTGGAAGTACATGGAGGGCCGTCGCTCCAATAAATACGCCAAGGCCAGGGTCGAAGTTATGTCCCACTATTTCAGGACGAAAAACCCTACCTTGAGCGGCAAGGCGGCGGGAGGGTACGCCTCTTTGGTGGACGCCATTTCCCGTAAGTATAAGCTGGACCCTTTTTTGGTGTCCTCCATAATAGTCAAAGAGTCCACCGTGAGGGTCAAGGCCAAAAGCGGCGTTGCCTATGGCCTGATGCAGGTCAACTGGCGTGCCAACGGAAGCTGGATTCCCAGGGTGTTTCCCACGGTAAAATCCCCCGCTAGGCTTCTGAGGTCCAGGGCTAACATATACGTAGGGTCCTACATACTCCGAGAGGCTATGCAGCGAAGCGGCGGCGACGTGGACAGGGCTCTGGATATTTACAGGGGAAGGAACGTTCCCTCTTACCGTGAGTCTATTCACAGGTATTACTCCGAGCAGGTAGGTTTGCTTAAAAAGCGGCTCGGCCGCTGACCGTGTACATAGCTGGTTTGACCGTATAGAATAGGTCGACCGGAGTTAGCCGGAATATACGAAAGGGGTTTTTTTATGACTTCCCGAGATAAAAGATACAACGAGGTGTGGTTTACCGAGGAGTCCTCTCGCCACCTTCGTCTGTCCCTGAGGGTGAACAGAGAGCTGGTTAGAAAAGAGAGTCCCTATCAGTCGATTATGGCCCTAGAGACCGCCGAATACGGAAGGATGCTGGTCCTGGACGGGGCTATCCAGCTGACCGAGAAGGACGAGTTCTGCTATCACGAGATGATGGCCCACGTGGCCCTGTGCTCCCATCCTGACCCTAAAAAGGTTCTCATAGTCGGTGGAGGGGACGGTGGAACCCTGAGAGAGGTGGTCCGCCACGACTCGGTGGAGAGGGCGGTTTTGGTGGACATAGATGAAGAGGTCATAAACACCTCCAGGGAGTTTTTTCCCTCGGTGAGCTGTGCTATGGACCACCCTAAGGCGGAGATCCGTCCTATGGACGCTATGGTCTACATGAAGGACCACAAGGGGGAGTTCGACGTCATTATCGTCGACGCTACCGATCCGGTGGATATGGCGGCAGGGCTTTTTCAGTCACCTTTTTATAGGGATGTCTGGGACGCTCTGTCGGAGGACGGCTTTATGGTCACCCATATAGAGTCTCCCTTCACCGACGCGGCCATAATGGTTCCCGCCTACGGTGCAATGAAGGAGGTCTTTCCCTCGGTCCATACCTATCTGGGTTTTATGCCTACCTACCCCTCTGGGATGTGGGTCTACGCCATTGGATCGAAGAAACACGACCCCTCCGAGCCTCTCAGGGAAGCTCCAGAGGGCTTGAAGTACTACACCTCCGATATACACCGAGGTTCTTTCGCCATGCCTCCATTTCTCTCCCGTATGCTCTCAGGGGAGGAGGACGTAATAAGCAACTACTGATCTCCGTCGAAAAGGATCGAGTCCTAAAAGGGGCCTCGATCCTTTTCGCTTTGGTACAAAAGTAACTACGGATACGTGCCCTATGGTGGTAGAATTATCCATACAGATCGGTAATTTTTTTGGGAGGTGTGTGTATGAGATCTTGGGGACTGAAAGCTAAACTTCTCGGAGTGATAATCTCGGTGTCCTTTTTGGCCTTCGCCCTGGCGGTAGGTATACTGACATATCGGGCCGGGGAGATGGCTCTGGAGAGCGCCTACCGCATAGGGGAGGAGACCTCCATACGCTACGGGACTCAGGTGTCCGAGTATCTGGGGAGGGCCTTGACCCACGGAAGGGATCTGTCGGTGAACATGGCGACGCTGGTCTCTCAGGGAATGGCGGACAGGGAGCTGGGTATATCCCTCCTTCGGGCTACGGTGGAGTCCAACCCTCAGCTGCTAGGGGCCTGGGCTGTGTTTGAGCCAGGGGCTTTCGACGGCAAGGACGACCAGTACGTCGGCAAGCCGGGCCACGATCACACAGGACGTTTTATTCCCTACCTGGTTCGCTCCGAGGGCTCTATTATTCTGGATCCCTCGGTAGAGTACGAGACCTCGGACTATTATCTGGTTCCCATTAAGACCGGCAAGCCCCTCATCTTCGACCCTGCCGAGTGGGAGGTAGGCGGAAAGATGGTCATGATGACCTCCCTCTGCGTGCCCGTTCTACTTGACGGCAAACCCATAGGGGTGGTTGGGGTGGACATAGCCATGGAGACCTTTCAGGCTCTGTTTGCGTCCATAAAGCCCTTTGGCACCGGCTACGCCGGCCTTCTCTCGGACCTTGGAACCTACGTGGCCTATCCCGACAGGTCGCTGGTAGGGACGACCTTAAGCGATTCGGAGGCTATGGCGGCGGTGACCGGTGGAAAGCTTTTCAGCCGTACTGTGGTCTCCGCCGTGACAGGGGATAAGGTCTACGAGACCTTTCAGCCTGTGGCGGTCGACAGATACGGATCTCCCTGGTCGGTGGAGATAGCCCTTCCCTACGACATGATATACAGAGACGCTCGGTCCATACTGTTTCAGGGTATCCTGGTCGGATGTGTAGCCCTTCTCCTGTTATCCGGGGTTATCCTGGTCTTCGTGGGCAAGGTGGTTCGACCGGTGAAGGTGGCCTCCGCTCTGGCGGAGAGGGCTAAAGATGGTGATCTGTCCATCTCCAGAGATGATTTTCAGACCCGATCCTCCGACGAGGTGGGCCTGCTGGCGGACTCCCTCAGCTCGATGATCCAAGGGCTTCGGAACATGGTTGTGGAGATAACCAAAGAGGCTCAGACGGTGTCCGATAGGTCCAGCTCTCTGGCGGCTTTCTCCCAGCAGTCTAACGCATCTATGGAGGAGATATGGGCCTCCGTTGAGAAGGTGACCGCCATGGCGGATAAGAACTCCGCAGCCCTCTCGGAGGGGGAGGCGTCGGTGCAGGAGGTGGCGGAGAGCGCACAGATGACCGCCCGGTCCGCTACCGAAGGGGCGGAGGCCTCTCAGAAGAGCTCCGATGAGAATCAAAAGGCCGTCGAAAAGGTGGTGGAGGCCATAGGCCGTATGGAGGAGGCTAGATCGGTCTCCGAGGATAGCATAGTCAGGATAAAGAGCCTGGGAGAGTCGGTGGACTCTATCGGAGGTTTTGTGGGGGACATCACCAGAATAGCCGACCAGACAAACCTGCTGGCTCTGAACGCCGCCATCGAGGCGGCAAGGGCGGGAGAGGCGGGCCGAGGGTTCGCCGTCGTAGCCGACGAGGTCCGAAAGCTGGCGGAGGAGTCAGCCCGCTCCGCGGAGAATGTAGGCAAGATTATATCCCTCCTCCAGTCCAGCTCCCAGCAGTCCATAGAGGCCACCGAGAGGACCGGCTCTATCCTCGAAGGTGCGATGAATACGGCCCGCTCCGCTCAGGAACAGCTGGGGAGAGCGGCGGAGATCGCCCATGTGGTCAACGAGTCCATCCAGAGCATCGCCGCTGTGGCGGAGGAACAGGCGGCGTCCTCGGAGGAGATGGCCTCCTCTATGGATCAGATCGGCAGAGGAAACCTGGAGACCGTGAGGATGATAGAGTCGATCCGGGAGGCCTCGGAGGAGACCGCCAGGGCGTCGGAGAGCGTCTCTCAGGAGGCCCAGGACGTGGCTAAGAGCGCCGGAGCCATGATGGACCTGGTCAGGCGGTTTAAGCTGTCCGAGGAAAACAGGTCGGTGCAGGTCAGATAGTTTTTGACAGGTTTACCTGTGATATTTCCTAAAATTCCTTTGTGATTGCCTCTTTCCATGGGATAATCATAGCAGAAGAGGCCCTCTCGGTCTTTTCAAACCGGTAAAATCGCCGATGTAAATTCCCTCTCACTGATCTATACTGATCAATGGACAGAGGCTTTTTGTTCGAAACGGAGGAATTTTAGCGATGAGTGTATTTCGTGAAACAGGCGGTGTCTCCCTCAGGGAGGATCTGGACCTTTTCGTCGAACATGAGACCCTCAGGGTTGGGATTATGGAGCGTATGGAGGGCCTGCTGGCCCGAGTGGAGTCTGTGGAAGGTGCGGAGAGAAAGGCGCTGGAGAAGGAGATAAGGGCACTTGGTCGCCAGCTTAACAGGCTGGACAGGCTCGATAGAAAGAGGGCCGACAGGCTGGTCGACGGGGCGGTGAGGTCGGGAGACCGAAGGCTTTTGGCCCAGCTTGAGGCTCTGAGGAGCCGGTATGGCCGTTCTCAGTGGGGTTTTCCCGTTATCGACGTGGATGGGCTGTCTAAGACCTTAAAACAGGGTATCGCAAGAGGCGTCAGCACCATAATGCTCTGTGGCGTCATAGCTATCGGAACCGGTCAGCCTGGACCTGGAAAGGTGTCCATATCCTCCTGGGATCTCTCCAACAGAGAGGAGCTTCACGAGGTAGCCAATATACCGGAGATGCTCGGTCTGCCGGAGAGATAGGTTTTATCCATCCAAA
The DNA here is from genome assembly GCF_900177735.1 of Dethiosulfovibrio salsuginis. Taxonomy (NCBI): domain Bacteria; kingdom Thermotogati; phylum Synergistota; class Synergistia; order Synergistales; family Dethiosulfovibrionaceae; genus Dethiosulfovibrio; species Dethiosulfovibrio salsuginis. The sequence continues at coordinate 72,907 of NZ_FXBB01000004.1, forward strand.
AGAGGGGGAATTCCCCCTCTTTTTTTTTGTTGGTCTCTATTTCGATTGACACGGACTTTTAGATTCTTTAGACTCATCGTAGCGGATATTTGTCTGAGACGATATACTCAAAGGATGTTTTGTTAGGTTTCCGAAACCTTGTCGAAGAGGAGGTATGGCCGTGAAGGTCTTGGATAGACGTCGTGGAATGTCGGTTGGGGTGCAGGTGGCCTCGGTGGTGGGGGTTATGATCGCCCTGCTTTTGGCGGTGGTGGTGGGGGTAGCGTCGGTTCGTGCCGGCAGGATGCTGGGGCGTACTATCGACGATGGAGGGCTGGGGTTCGTCGAGAGCCTTCAGGTCGGTGTAGCTCAGGAGATAGCCAGTCTTAGGAGATCCAACGAGTCTTTCGTCAACATTATCGTACAGAGGCTCGAAGGGAAGAGGATTTTCGGAAACGAAGACGTGGTACAGGTGGGCGACAGGCAGGTCAGTAAGATCTTCGTCATGGACAACGGCCTTCATCCTATAACCGGCGATCAGGCTATGGTCGAGGGTTGGCAGGCCGCTATGGACTCCCAGTTCTCGATTTTTCAGGTCACCGAGGAGGGGTTGATCAGGGTGGCCACGACCTTGACGGACCAGGACGGGAAGCTCCTGCTGGGAGGGCTTTTTGAAAAGGGCAGCACGGTGTATAAAAACACCGTCGAAAATAGAGGGGTTTACGAGGAGATAGTGTGGCTCGGAGGACAGCCCTACGCAGGGTGTTACAAAGGGGTGCCCGACGTGGAGGGCAATATCCGAATGGTTCTCTTCTCAGGGACCTCTCTTAAGCCAGTGGAGGACAGGGTTATGGCCGCCAGCCTAGGGGAGGGAAGCTACGGCCTGGTTATGGACGGCGAGGGCTCTATTGTCGCTCATCCCAAGCTGGAGCCCGGTGTTAGGATGAAAGACAGCGCTCCCGCTCTGTGGGAGGCCTGCGTGGCCAGCGGGGTCTTCTCCTCTCCCGAACCTGTGGCGCTGGAGTACGTCTTTAACGGCAGAAACTCCAGAGGATATATACAAGGCATAGAGGGAGTTCCCTGGTTTATCATGGTGGTGGTAAACGCCGATCTGGCCCTGGCTCCTGTCGGAGCTATGCAAAGAGGGCTTCTCCTCTGGACCCTGCCTTTGGCCCTGCTGGGGCTTGCGCTGTTGACCTGGATAGTGGTCAAGCTGGTGTCTCCTCTTAAGAAGGTGGTCGCCGTCGCCGACCGGGTCGCCGAGGGCGACCTTTCGGTGGAGGTAAACGCAGTTGAGGGGAGCCGAAACGAGATAGATCGGGTGATGGTGGCCTTCGGTCGCATAATAGCTGAATACCGTAAGCTGGTCACAAAGGTGGATGGCATGAACCGCCAGTTCGCCCAGGGGTCTCGGGCCATGAGCGATATAGCCGACGAGGTCCACAGGGCTCTAGGTTCGGTTGAGGGAGCGTCTAAGACCGTTGCGGACATGGTGGAATCTATCGCCTCTTCCGCCGAGGAGACCAACGCCGGGGTGGAGGAGGTTTCCTCCGGGGTTGCCAGCTCTACCCAGGTGGTCACCGAACTGAGCGAAAAAGCTCAATCGGTGTCGGAAAACGCCGTGCAGGGCCGTAAGGCCGTCGATGATGTTACCTCCGGAACCGCCGGGGCAGGTGAGGCCACCTCCAGGGTGGTTAACGCCATAGACGAGCTTGAGAGATCCGTAGGAGGTATCACCGGTTTCGTGAACACCATAGTTACCATCGCCGACCAGACCAACCTTCTGGCCCTGAACGCCGCCATAGAGGCGGCACGGGCGGGGGAGGCGGGCAGAGGCTTCGCGGTGGTGGCGGAGGAGGTCAGAAAGCTGGCGGAGGAGAGCAATAACGCCGCGTCGAGCATCAAAAACGTTATAGACAAGGTCCAGCAGGATATGTTAGTCGCCGCCAAGGATACCAAGGAGGCGGGGGCCATGATGGAGGACCTTCTTCGTCGGTCCGATCAGGCGGCGTCGGAGATCAGGGATGCGGCAGACGGTGTGGCATCTATGGCGGAAGGGATTCAATCCATCGCCGCGGCGTCTCAGGAACAGTCCGCCAGCACCCAGGAGATAGCGAAGTCGGTGGATGGGATAGCCTCTATGCTCAACAACGGCAGCGAGTCCGCAAAGGAGATGAGGACCGCCGGTGAGGTTATGGCCCAGAAGCTGAAAGAGCTTGAGAGCATAAGAAAAGGGCAGGAGAGGAGACTTGAGGAACTGAAGGAGCTGACCTCCGGCTACAGATTGAAGTCGGAAAAAGGTCTGGCGGAGCTCTAGGGTATCTCTAGAAACTCTAATCCTCGGAGAGATCGTTCCGACGTAGCCCATTTGAGCCCGTATACTCGACCTGCCGTCGTGTAGTACGAATGGGGCGACAGGACGTCGCCCCAAACCGAGGGGGCACAGGACGTGCCCTCCGAGGCGGTTCGTACGGAGCAGGCAGGTCGAGTATACGATTGGGCGAAACAGGGCGCAGGCGGGACGGTCTCTCCGAGGGGACTCAACGGTGAGTTTTTAGATGTGCCCTCTAGTCTTTTAGATCGAAAGGGATGGTGGATTTGAGCGTACTTTGGAAGGTCTCAGAACTGGGGCAGAGCATATGGTGTGATTTTATCAGCAGGGAGCTTATCGACTCCGGTGGGCTTTTGGATATGGTCTCCCAGGGGGTTCGGGGAGTGACCTCCAATCCTGCTATATTCAGGAAGTCCATAGGGGAGGGCCAGGAGTACGACGGTCCTATCTCAGCCTTCTCGAGGGCTGGCCTATCGACGGAGGAGATATACGAAGAGCTGGTCCTGGACGATGTAGGCAGGGCCGCCGATATCCTTCTTCCGGTGTTTCAGACCACCGGTGGCCTCGACGGGTACGTCAGCCTCGAGGTCGACCCCCGTCTAGCGGACGATAGGGATGGCACGGTGGAACAGGCGGTCAGGTTGAAGAAGCTTTTAGGCCGTCCGAACGTCATGATAAAGATCCCAGCCACCGAGGCAGGTATCGCCGCCATAGAGCAGGCCACCTCCTTGGGGATATCGGTAAACGCCACTTTGATATTCTCCTTAGATCAGTCGAGGAAGGTCAACCAGGCCTATATAGGAGGTCTGGAGAAGCGGCTGGCGAGGGGAGAGGACGTCTCGTCGGTGCGGTCGGTGGCATCTTTGTTCGTCAGCCGTCTCGACTCCGCCCTTGACCCGGTCCTTGAGGCCAAAGGCTTAGGGAGTATGGTGACCTGTAGCGGTGTCGATAACGCTCGACTGGCCTACTCCGGCTGGGGGGATGTTTTCTCCTCCTCCCGGTGGGATGCTTTAGCGGATAAAGGGGCCTGTCCTCAGAGGATGCTCTGGGCCAGCACCGGGACTAAAAGCCAGTCCTACCGGGATACCTTTTACGTGGAGGAGCTTATGGGGCCCTATACGGTGAACACCGTGCCTCCCGCTACCATGAAGGCCTTTATGGACCACGGAGTGGTGGAGGATCGGATAGGCAGAGATCTGGACGGTGCGGTGTCCAGGAGAGAGGCTATGGCCGATTCGGGCATTGATCTGGATCAGGTCACCTCTTCCCTTATGGACCAGGGGGTGTCCGCTTTTGTGTCCGCCTTTGACGACCTGATGGGTGCCATAAAGACGAAGGCTTCTTTAAGCTAGAAGGTCGGTGATATAGTTTGAAAATATCCACAAAACTTACAGGAGGGTTCCTCCTGGTAGCCGTGATCTGCGGGATCGTCGGGTTGTCGGGATACCGAGGCCTGGTAAAGGTCTCCGACGTGGTGGAAGAGCTGGCGGCGGTGAGGATGGAGGGGATGAACATAGTGTCCCTTATTCACACCGAGCAGCTTAAGATAGCCGAGGACTGTGCCCAGCTAATTCAGGAGGGCCTCCCTCCCGACAGTCGTTTGGCCCTCTACGGAGATATTTTCGATCGCTTTGGTAAGGCGGAATCGCTTATAGGTCGGTTTTCCGCCCTTCCTAAATCTAACATGGAGCAGCAGGCATGGGAGGGCTTTGCTCCCGCCTGGAGCGGCTGGAAGGACGGAGTCGACGGGTTTTTGGCCCTTTGCGGAAAGATGGACGAGCTTGGCATAGAGAGCCCGACCCTGTTTAAGGCGGATCTGGCGGTGCTTTTGTCCCTTCACGAGGACTGGGTCATAGACCTGAGCGAGGCGATCGTCACCCAGACTCCATTTATGGGACAGCTCGACCACACCAAGTGCGATCTGGGAAAATTTCTGGCGAGTTTCGATATAAACAACTCTCGACTGAAAGATATATTCAAGCTCATGAACCTCGAACATCAAAAGATCCATAAGGGAGCGGACTTCATAAACAAGCTGATCGGCCAGAAGGGACGGGTCCCGGAGGAGATTCTTCGTGATAGGCTGGAGATGGCCTACGTCAGCCGGATTCTCTCCCCTCTCTCGGTCATGAGGAGGCTCTTTAAAAACGCCTCGGAAGTGGCGGATCAGTCGGTTACGGTCTACGGGGAGATGGCGGGCTTCTACCGAGGGGAGATGGCCTTCGCTCAGGAGGCGGTGGCCGCCGCTATGGACCAGGTTATATCGGCAAACCAGAGGGAGACCGTCGCCTCGGTGAACTCGGGCAGAGAGGTGTCTTCTAGGGCGATAAAGACCTCCTCCGTGGCGGTCCTCGTGGGCATAGTTCTGGCTCTAGGCTTAGGCTTTATCCTGTCCAGAAGCGTGACTTCTCCGATAAAATCGGTTATCCGCTTTGCCGAGAGGGGCAGAGACGGAGACCTCACCGTGGACAGGTCCGACTTTAACGTCGGTAGCTCCGGGGAGATGAACGCCATGGCAGAGGCCCTGTCGGAGATGATGGAACGGCAGAGGGACGTGGTTCGTCAGATCCTCGACCGGTCCGGTCAGTTTTCCGACGGAGCAGGGACCTTAGCGGCTCTGGCGGAGGAGATGAACGCCTCTATGACGGAGGTCCAAAACGCCGTGGATAAGGTGGCGGAGCTGGCGGAGGCGGGAGCCGCTTCTTTACAGCAGTCCTCCGCAGGGATACAGGAGATAGCCGCAGGCTCCGAGAGGGCCGCCAAGTCCGCTCAGGACGCCGCCGATGCAGGAGAGAGCTCCAGAAAAAGCACCAACGATGCGGTGGCCCAGATGGCCAAGACCATCGACGATGTCCAGGGACTTGGCGATCAGACCGCCAGGACAAAGGAGAACATCTCCGATCTGGCTACGTCGGTTGAGTCTATAGTCAAGTTCGTCAGCACCATAACCACTATAGCGGACCAGACCAACCTTCTGGCCCTGAACGCCGCCATAGAGGCGGCTCGGGCAGGAGAGGCTGGCAGAGGCTTTGCTGTGGTTGCTGAGGAGGTCCGTAAGCTGGCGGAGGAGTCCGCTAAGGCCGCTCAGGAGGTCGAGAAGCTTATAGACATCCTTATAGATAAGGCCCGTAAGTCGGTGACGGTGGCGGAGGAGACCGAGTCCATGGTGGACGGCGTGGTCGCCCGGGCGGAACAGGCCAGGGAGAAGCTCGGATCGGTCCTTGAGCAGGTGGACAGGGCGGCGGAGGCCATAGGCGAGATAGCCCAGGTGTCTGAGTCCCAGTCTAAGTCCAGTCAGGAGATGGCCTCGGCGATAGAGTCGGTCTCCCGTACCATCGTCGATGTGTCCGATATGATGGATAACGTCAGGACCGCCACCGATGAGACAGCCAGGGCCTCCGGTGGGGTCTCCGACGAGGCTCAGATGATGTCCGGTCGGTCCGACGAACTAGTCGATCTGGTGAAGGCCTTTAAGGTGGACAGAGAAGGGGGCTTGGCCCCTGTGGAGCGATCCTGACGGTGTCCTCTATGGTCTTAGGGGGGGTGGCCATACTCGCCGGCAGCGTGGTTCAGGGCTGTGCTGGCTTCGCCTTTTCCCTGGTTGCAGCCCCTTTCCTCCTGTTTTTTCTGCCTCAGCAGGTGGTCATACCTATGCTGGTTCTGGTGAGTTTAGGGCTTAACGTGATGGTCCTGAAGGACTGCTGGGGCTCTCTGGATTTCAGGAAGGTGCTGCCTATTCTGGCTGGAGGGGTTTTGACCCTGCCGGTGGGCATATGGATACTCACCGCCCTCGATCCTCGGTCCTTTCGGCTGTTCGTAGGGGGATTTATCGTCTTGGTCTCTCTGGTCATGATGTCGGGATGGAGGAAGCCACTGCCCTACAGGCTGTGGGCTCTCCTTCCTATAGGGCTTGTGAGCGGTGTCTTGAACGGCAGTCTGTCTATGAGCGGTCCTCCAGTGGTGCTTTTTCTGTCCAATCAGGGTGTCGATAAGGACGAGTTCAGGGCAAACCTGGCGGCCTATTTCCTCTCCCTAAACCTGTTCACCATAGGGCTGTACCTCTATCGGGGCGTCCTTACCGGCCAGGTCATGATGGTGACCGGGGCCTACGTGCCGGTATTGCTGCTAGGGACCTGGATCGGCATCAAGGGAGCGAAGCTCCTCCCTGAGAGGGTTTTCAGAAAGATGACTCTCCTTCTCATAGCCGCGACAGGCTCGGTGATGGTGCTGTCTAACATGTAGGAACCTCTAAAAACGCTCATCCTCGGAGAGACCGTTCTGACGGAGCCCATTCGAGCCCGTATACTCGACATGCCGTTGTGTAGTATGAATGGGGCGACAGGACGTCGCCCCAAGCCGAGGGGGCACAGGACGTGCCCTCCGAGGCGGTTCGTACGAAACAGGCAGGTCGAGTATACGATTGGGCGAGACAGGGCGTAGGCGGAACGGTCTCTCCGAGGTGACTCAAAGGCCAATTTTTAGAGATGCCCATATAGATAAAGGAGGGGGACCGAGTCTCGGCCCCCCTCCTTTCGTCTATTCCCCCTGGTAGTCCTCCTGAGGCGGCTTCTCTATTTTTTCCCTGAAGATCCTCACCTTCTGGATTCTCTGTCCCGATAGCTTGGCGACCTGAAAGCGGAGGTTTTCCCAGGTTATCTCCGCTCCAGGCTCAGGGAGGGTCTTGAATCCCTCCAGTAGCCATCCGCTGAGGGTGGTCGACTCGGTTTCCGGTATGTCGGGATATTTGAGAAAGTTCTCGAAAAGCTGTCTCAGGTAGATGTCCCCGTTAGCCATGTAGACGTTTTCCTCTATCTTCGTCACGTTTTCCTTTATGTCGTCGTGTTCGTCGTAGAGCTCGCCTACCAGCTCCTCCAGCAGGTCCTCTAACGTAACTATTCCCGATGTACCGCCGTATTCGTCCAGTACCACCGCCATGTGGGTGTGGCTCGACCGGAGAATCTTCAGGCTGTCCATCAGGCTTGCGCTGCCCGCTATAAGAATAGGACGCCTCATCAGCTTTTTTACGTCCGGTTTTTCCCCCGCTATAACCGAGGCCAGGTAGTCCTTTTCGTATAGGACCCCCACTATGTTGTCCACCGATCCCTCATAGACCGGTATACGGGAGTAGTGGTTTGCCAGGATGAGGCCGGTCACGGTGGTGGGGTCGTCCTCTATGTCTATGGCGAAAAGATCCACCCTGGGAGTCTGGACCTCCCAGACCTCAAGGCCGTTGAAGTTGACCGAGTTCTCCACAAGCTCCCTCTCCGACGCCGGAAGCTCCCCTTCCTCCCCCATGGTGTCCACTATTCCCAGTAGCTCGTCGTGGGTGACGCTGGGAATTGGCTCCAGTCCTCCTCTGCCTTTTCTCATCGCCACGGTTACCTTGGTGGTAAACCAGCATACAGGGTTTAGCATTTTGACGAAGAACTTTACCATCGGTGCCACGAAGAGGGCGAAGGACTCAGCCCTGTCCTTGACCAGCGCTTTGGGCATTATCTCGCCGAACAGGATTATCAGTATGGTCATGAGGACCGTTGCGTAGACCGCGCCGATAGGGCCGAACATGGCGGTGAGCACCGCTGTGGCTATGGATGTTATCAGTATATCGACGATGTTGCCCCCTATTAGGATCGCCGATATGGTTCGGTTAAAGTCTTTCGCCAGTTCCATGGCCGTCTGGGCCCCTGGCCTTTCCTCCTCTATGAACCTCCTGAGTCGAATCTTGTTTACGCTGGAGTAGGCCGTGTCGGTGGCCGAGAAGAAGGCCGAGAGGGCGAAGAGGATCCCAAAGGCCACTATGAAGCTGAATATTGTGCCGCCTGCCATATATATTACCTCCGAATTTTGGTCGCTGATTCGGTCCATTATCCCACAAAAACCCCGCCTCTGTTATCTCTCTCTCTCAGGCTCTATGGATTCTTCTTCCTGCTGCTCGTAGTTTGCCCGATATCTCGGCTCTATTTCGTCCCTTAAACTCAAAAAGGCCTCCACCGTCCTCGGGCAGAACTGCTTCCCCGCAAGTGAAGCTATTTCGTCGAAGCCCCAGGATATAGGTCTGGATTTCTTGTAAGGTCTAGGGGTCACAATTACGTCGAAACAGTCGGCTACTGTGACTATCCTTCCCGCCAGGTCTATGTCCTCTCCTTTTAACCCTCTGAGGTAGCCCTTGCCGTCCCACCTTTCGTGATGGCTGAGGGCCACCGTTGCGGCGACCTTCAGGATGCTTGAGGAAAAACGGTTTAGGATTTTCCAGCCGTAGACGGTGTGCTCTTTCATTACGTCCCACTCTCTGTCCGTAAGTTTGTCCGGTTTCAGAAGTATGGAGTCCGGTATGCCTATTTTCCCCAGGTCGTGTAGGGGAGCCGCCAGTCTCAGGGCTAGAACCTCGTCCTCCGGTTCCCCTAATCGCCGGGCTATGAGGCCCGATAGCCATCCGACCCTGGTGGTGTGTTCGTATGTCTGGTTATCCCTCATTCTGGCGACCAGGTTTAAGGTCCCTATAAGGTCGGAGAGTAGGTTTTCGTTTTTCTCCGCCATTAAATCCATAGACGAGCCGTTTTTTACGGAGATCTCGCTTAGATCTTTCATCTGACAGGCGAACTTATGGCGATAGCGGTAGAATCCCGATGCCTTTAGGGCCATGTCCAGCCTGGTGGATATCTGGGCCTGGTTTATAGGTTTGCTGAGGTAGTCGTCCGCACCGGCGTGAACGGCCTTCTGGATCGTCTCGGTGGAGTCGTCGGAGGTGAGGACCATTATTACCGCCGGTATCCCCAGGGATCTGATCTGTCTGGTGGCCTCTATGCCGTCCATTATGGGCATGGTAACGTCCATCAGTATGATCTCCGGCCCTGGCTCCTTTGTAGCCAGTTGAACCGCCTCCAGACCGTTGGAAGCCTCAATGACCTGGTGCTCCATACCTCGGATCACCTTTGCCAGCACCGCTCTAGTTATCAGGTCGTCGTCGACTATCAATACGGTCGCCATATCTTATCCGCCTCCATTCTCCTTTTGTGAGCTCCCGTACGAGCGTATCTATCCCAGATAGCAGGTCTTTTTCAAGATTATCCAGGTCGGCTGGCTCTCCGTTTGCGACTTCCGCCTGAATGGATGTGCATATTTCGCCTAAAGAGCTACAGCCTATGGACTGGAGGGCGTCTTTCAAGGTGGAGCAGCTCTCCTCGGTCGCCCTCAGATCCCCTTCTCTCAGTGATTTCTCCACAGATTTGACCATTCCTGGCAGGACGTCCAGAAAATCCCTTATGATCCCCTCCAGAATGTCCTCCTGGTTTCCAATCATATCCAGTAGGTTTGAGAATTTTTCCCGGTCTATTATCTCCCAGAGAGGGGCTGAGGAAGGCCCCACGCAGCGATCACAGGTAAGAGCTGCTTTCCCGCTTCTCAGTAGGGCTATTTTTTTTCGATACAGAGACAGCCTTTGTCTACCTATACTCAGGAGTCTCTCCCTTTTTCGATGGTCCGACAAAAGCTCTTCCTCTCTGGTCTTTGTCCTCACCAGTCCGATAAGCGCAATAAACAGCGATAGAGAGAGGATCCCCATGTAGGAGGAGGATATATCCAGGCCTTTTTTGCTCAGGACTTTATCCTCCGGTGCTACCAGGTAGAGGGAGAGCGGAGTGTCCGGTATATCCGATTTTGCCACGAGGAGATGTTTTCCTCCTACTTTCAGTATATTCGGTCCCTGGGTCCCTTCCATCATCTGGAACATCGTGGAGGTCTCTCTCTCCCCAAAGGGGCTGATTACCCTTTGGCCGTTCCAGGTAGTTATGAAAACCTGGTCCCAGGGCATGGCGTTATGGGTCATCCTTATCCTCGCCAGCATATCCGACGGCACTATCCATAGGACTATCTGGGCCTGATACCGCCCTTTGTAGAAAAAAGGCCTCGAGATCACCAGTCTAGGGGTTCCCCCTTCCCACTCGGAGGTGACCCTTCCCTTCTGGTCCAATGTGTAGCGATATTTCGCCCAGTTAGGCGGAGAGTCTATAACCGAAGGCACTACCGCCAAAGGTCTGCCTCCGTCCAGTATGATCGCTATTCGACTGTATACCGGGTTGTCCTGAAAGGTGGTGGCCTGGAGCTTTTTCTTAAGTAGTTCCTGGATGTTTTCCTTGGCGGCCATCAGGCCGTATTGGGAGGACATTCCCAGGTCAATTCCCTGAAAGTAGGAGACCAGCTCTCGGCTGTTGGCGATGTCCTCTCCGTCCTGTTTTCTCTCGAACAGGACGTAGCTCATAAGGGTCGCCAGGTGATCCGCTCTGTAGGAAAAATCCTTAAGTCCCCTCTCTCTAAAGGCGTTTTTCTCCCCTTCGTTGAGGGAGAATACGGTTGCTGTGAGGATTATCAGAGCCAGACCTGCGATTATCCTAGCGGTGGCGATCGTCTTTTCCCTGTAGCTCATGGTCTAGTTCCGGTTGGACAGAAATAGTGGAAAGTGGTTAAACAGGCCGGGGTAGTATTTTGTGACCATCTCTCGATACTCCCCTTTCTCGATTAATTCGGCGAAGAAGGTCTCAAAGCTGTCTTTGAGTTCTTTGCCTTCCAGCGAGAAGGCCACCGCCATTGTCTGAGTCTCAGTTATCGGTCCAAGGACCTTTATCCTGCCCTGCCAGGATGGCAGGGAGACCAGGAAATCGGGGACGTCAAGGAGCAACAGGTCCGATACCCCTTTTATCATCGCAGGTACTAAGTCGTTGGTCTCTCCGTCGAAGTAAACGATCTTTCCCCCTTTTTTATCCAGGTCGTAGAGAAGGGGGTCCAGACAGGTGTCCTTTAGTCCCATGACGGTGGAGTTTTTTACCATATCTCTGGTCCTCTCTATATCGGTGGAGATAGACCCCGATGGCTCTATAGGCCTGTAGGGGTGTCTGGAGGTCGCCAGGAGCCATACCTGAGTCGGGAAGGTAGGAAAGGACAGGAGGAGAAGTTCCTCCCTCCAGTCGAGAACCGTAAGACCAGAGGCTATGACATCCCCTCTGATCGGTCTTTTTTCCCCCAGGAGAGCCTTCCCCTGGACTACCGACAATTCTTTGCCTATGAGGTCAGGTATAACGTTGTCCCAGTCGCTCTGTACGTAGGAGTAGGCGACTCCCAGATGATCGGCAAAACGCTTCATAAGCTCGACGTCCAGGCCATCCCCGGCTCCGGTTACGAACTTAGCGTAAGGGACCCCTAAGTGTCTCAGTTGCCCTCGGTCCAATACGTCCTGAAGTGTACTTCCCCAGGTCTGACATGTCAGGATAGCTATCGATGCGATAGCCAAGGCTGTGGCGTTTATAGTTCTCCTCATAGAAACCCCTCCTCTTTATCCCCTAATACGATTATACAGGGCCAGAGGCTTTAGACGCAAAAAGAGGCCCCTAGGGGCCTCTTTTTATCTCGCGATTTCGGTGATAGGATCCTGGTCCTCCAGGTTTCGTCCTCCTGAGACGATTACTTTGTCTCCTGGTGAGATCCCCTGGATAATCTCTACCCTGCCGTCGGCGGTTATTCCGGTCAATACTTCCACTTTATGGGCCTTTCCCTCTCTGCTGATCATCACCCAGGAGCTGTCCTCCAGGGTCCTGATAGATTCGGGGGGCACCATTATGGCGTCTTTAAGCTCTTTCTCCACGATGAAGACCCTGGCGAACATTCCAGGTTTTAGATCCGCCGAGTTGTCCACCGCCACCTCTACCTGGGTGGTCCTGGTGCTGACGTCGACGAAGGGCCTGACCCGGTAGACCTGCCCGTTGAGTCTGGTGTTCCCTACCGTGACGATGGCGGCCATGCCGTTCTCTATGAGCTTTGCGTGGGCTTCGGTGGCCTGGATGACCGCTTTCAGCCTGGTGGTGTCGGCTATCTGAACCAGCGCAGTTTGGGTCGTTATCATCTCCCCTGGCGTCCGGTTGTAGTCGTTTACCACCGTTCCCGGTATAGACGCCTTAAGGGTGTACTCCGACAGGTCCACCTGGAGCCTCTTGAGGTTGGCCTGATACTGACGGACCTGGGCCCTGTTTAGGTCGACGGCGGCCTTGGCGGTCCTGTAGATCGTCTCTTTGCTGTCTAGTTGCTGCTGGGTGGAGAAACCCTCGGTTACCAGCCTTTTGTACCTATCCCTCTCCCTCTGGGCGTTCTCCAACTCCGCCATGGCCTGGGCTACCTGAGCCTGGGCCACCGCTATCTGGGCCTGGGCCTGGGCTATCTGTGCGTCCATCTCCCGGTGATCCAGTTCGGCCAGAGGCTGTCCCGACTTGACCGGATCTCCCTGCTTGACCAACATTTTCATCAGCCTGCCGGAGACCCTGGGATATATGGTAACCTGGTCTATGGCCTCTAATGTGCTGTTCTCCGAGAAGCCTTTGTATACCTGGGGCTCCGTCACGATCTCTATAACCTCTACCCTGGCGGGAGGGACGGGATCCTGGGCTAATGCAGGGGCGCAGAACGGCCACATCGCTATAATTACCGCAGCATAGGCCACTTTCAGTCGGTTCAAGAGATATCACCTCCGAATGTCATTATAAATGGGACAAGTTCTCCTTCGATTCTCTTCAGCGTAGCTACCTTTACGGCGTAATCGCTTAGAGCCGCTGCGTGTTCCTGTCTGGCTTTGGTGTAGGACGCCTGGGCATCGAGGACGTCGATCTGAGAGCTGACTCCCTCCCTGTAGCCAACCTGGGATAGTCTGAGGGACTCGGAGGCCAGCTGGAGGTCCAAAGAGGTGGAGTTCACCGTCTCCTCGGCGGTCTCCAGGTCGAGCCAGGCCTGGGCCACGTCGCTGACTATAGCCTCCTTCAGTCGCTCAAGCTCCAGTTCCTGCTGGCGGTAGATGGCCTTTTGCTGGATGATTTTGCCTTTTGTCTCGTTTCGGTCCAGAAGTGGTATGTCCACCTCCAGGGCTATTTTCCAGTCGTCGTCTTCGTCTCCGTTAGCCGCTTTCGGGTCGTCCCAGGTGTAGGAGGCCTTGAGGTCGACTTTGGGCCTCAGGCCGCTGGCGGCGACTTGGATCTCGTCTTTCTGGACGGAGAGAGAGGCTATAGCGGCCCGGAGGTCGTTGCGGTTGTTCATGGCTCTCGCCAGCGAGTCCTGTCTATCGCCGGAGTACATGGTGTATTTTAGCTCTCCCTGAAACTCTATCTCCGAGTGAGGGTCGAGTCTCAAGGTGGTCAGAAGGGCTATTTTCGCCGATTCTAAGCCGTTCTCCGCCGCTATGAGCTGGGTCCTGTAGCTGCTCATCTGCTGTTCCGCCCTGGTCACCTCGAAGCGGTTTGCCACCCCGAGGGCCTCTTTTTTTACCACCTCTTTAAGGTGGTTTTCGGCGAAGGAGAGGGAGTCTCTGGCGGCGGCAACGTTTTCTCTCAGGTGAAGTATGTTGGAGAATTGCCTTATGACCACCAGAGCTACCGCCTCTTTCTGGTTCTCGACGGATTGGACCACCGAGACCTCGTAGGCCTGAGACTGACGGAGAAGGGCCGTCGCCTTTCCTCCGGTGTAGAGGGGCTGAGTCACCGTCAGAGACGCACCGTAGGCGTCTCTCTGCCCCGCCAAAGCGTAGTTGCCGTCCTTTCTGGTGTAGTTAAATCCCAGGTTAAGAGATGGCAGCAAGGCGGATTCCGCCACTATTTTAGCTGCGTCGCTTTTTTTTGTATCCTCCAGGGCTTTTAGGACGTCGATGTCCTTATCCAGAGCGGTCTGTACCGCCTCCTGGAGGGTCAGGTCCACAGCCAGGGCAGGCATAGCCCATAGCAGAGTGACTACCGTTGCCAGAAGGCAGGTTGCTTTTTTTGAGTTCATTGAGCCTGTTCGCTCCTCTCCAATGTTATCGATCTCTTGGGAAGGTTTCCGGAAGCCGCCATCCTTCTGCCTCTTATTACGGCGGATATTTTGGAGAACATCCTTTTCGTTTTATCCGATATGTCGTCCACTATGAGGTATATGACCGGTATTACAACCAGTGTCAGGAGGGTGGAGGTAATGAGTCCCCCTATTACCGCTACCGACATAGGCTGTCTGATCTCTCCTCCCTCGCTGAGCCCTAGGGCTATAGGCAACATTCCGACCATAGTCGAGCAGGTGGTCATCAGGATCGGCCTCATCCTCAGTGGTGCGGCCTCCAGTATGGCGGAGACCTTGTCCAGGCCCTGCTCCCGTCTTTGGTTGGTGAAGTCCACCAGGAGTATGGCGTTATTGACGACGATCCCTACTAAGAGGATTATTCCCATAAAACTCATGACGCTGAGCCTGACGTTCACCAGCAGCAACAGTCCGAAGGCCCCTGCGGTCATAAGGGGCAGGGAGAACATGACCGTTAGGGGGTGGAGGAACGACTCGAACTGAACCGCCATGACCATGTAGACCAGCATTATGGCGAAGGCCAGGGCGGTGACAAGCGACGCGAAGCTCTCTTTCATCGTCTCGGTATCTCCAGCCGGCGACATGGTGACCGATCCGTCCGCTGGGGCGTATTTTCTGAAGACCTCTTCCATCTGGACTATGCCCTCTCCCGGGGCGATTCCGCTCGTGTTAGCCCCTATTTCTAAGGATCTTTGTCTGTTGTGTCTCTTTATGACGTTAGGTGCCAGCTCCATCTGAGGGGTTATGAGCCCCGGTAGCTTGATGAGGCTGCCGTCCCCTCCTCTGATCGCTATGTCCGAGACCTTGTCGGGAGTGTTTCTGTCCCCTTCGTCCGCCCTGAGTCGGATGTCGTATCGATATCCGCCTTCTTTGTAGCTTCCGGCGTTGGTCCCTCCAAAGTAGGTCTTTATCTCAGTTGAGAGGCTGCGGATGCTTATCCCCAGGTCGTCTGCCAGGTTTCGATCTATAGCCAGGTTTATCCTGGGTTTGTTCATCCTAAGGTCGGTCGTTATGTCCACCAGGCCGGTGCTTCCCTTGAGGAGGTCTGCTTTCATCGATTCTCCTATTTTGGCAAGCTCCTCAGAGCTGTTACCCTGGAGCACCAGGGATATATCCGATCCTCCCCAGTTGCCCATTATAACGTCGACGTCTCGATAGACCGAGAATTTCTTCCTGTATTCCCCCATTATAGCGTTGACAGGAGGCCTTTGGTCTCTGGGGACAAGCTCAATGTTGAGGGTTCCCTTGTAGACCTCGCCGCCCTGGCCTGATCCAGCCGTCCCGTAGGTGTATACAACTCTGGGGTCTTTCCCCACCAGGTTTCCCGCCTTGAGGAGGAACGCCTCAGTCTGCTGGAGGGATGCGTCAGCCGGAAGCTCAAAGTCTATCTTAAATCTTCCTTTGTCTTCGCTTGGGAAAAATTCTGTGCCAAGCTTTGTTGACATCCATATACCCGATGCGAAAACACCTATGCCGACGGCGATGGTGATGATTTTGTGCCGTACCGCCGCTTTGAGGAGCCCCGAGTAGAGTCTTTCAAGGCCGATAAGAGGGGCCTCCATGATCCGAGATAGCCTGGTGTCACTCTGTCTTCCCAGTATCCTGGAGCACAGGAATGGAGTCAGGGTCAAGGAGAGGCAGAGGGATATGAGAATGGTCATGGCTACGGTTATGCCGAAGGTGTAGAAGAAGCGTCCTATGATGCCGCTCATGAAGGCAACGGGCAAAAACACAGCCATAGTGGTCGCCGCTCCCGCTAAGACGGAGAATCCGACCTCCGATGTGCCGTCCGCCGCCGATCTTATGCCCGTTTTGCCCATCTCCCTGTGGCGATGTACGTTCTCCATGACGACGGTAGTGCTGTCCACCACCATCCCGACCGCCAAGGACAGGCCGAGCATGCTCATGTTGTTTATGGTTATCCCCATGGATTTCAGGACCACCATGCTTCCCAGCAGGCAGACCGGTATCGTTACAACCGCCACGAAGGTAGCCCTTATGGTCCGCAGGAACAGGAACATTATGACCGACGTCATCATTATTCCTATCAGGATGTCTCCCTTTACGCCGCTCATAGATCTTTGAATGAACCGTGATGAATCCTGAACTACCTCAAGGGTTACGCCCTTAGGTGCGGTTGCCTGTAGTTTGTCCACCATCTTTCTGACATCCTGGGCCAAAGCTACCTCGTTGGTGCCCCTTTGCTTTCTTATCTGGATCAGTATGGTGGGATCTCCGTTGAAAAGCGCTACGCTCCTTTTGTCGGTGAAGCCGTCCTCGACCCTGGCGACGTCCCTGAGCCTGACCAGTGCTCCGTCCACTCTGGCCACCACCATGTCCTTCAGTGCGTCTATGGAGGTGTACTCCCCTGCCAACCTTATGCCGTATTCCTGGGAGTCCGATTCTATTCTGCCCGCCGGGAGCTCTACGTGCTTTTCGTGGATGGCGTTTTTGACGTCAGTAGCTGTGAGGTCTCTGGCCTGTAGGGCGGCTGGATTGAGCCATATCCTTATCTCCCTTTCCCTGAGCCCGACGGTCTGAGCGTTGCCGACCCCTTTGACCGTCTGGAGTCTCTGCTTGGCCACCTTGTCGACGTAGGTCGCGGTGGTTTTCTCGTCCGAGTCGCTCTTGACCGCTATGGTCATAACTGCCATGTCCGAAAAACTGAACTTGTCGACCACAGGGTCGTCGGCCTCGTCAGGAAGACTTCCCTTTGCCAGGTTGACCTTGGCCCTGACGTCCGAGGCAGCCACGTCCACGTCCTTGTCAAGTTCGAACTCTATGGCTATAATCGACGAGCCCTCGTAGCTGCTGGAGTCGATGTTCTTTATGCCGTCTATGGTATTTATCCGTTCCTCCAGGACGTCGGTCACGTCGTTGTCCATGACCGCAGGGCTGGCCCCTTCCATGGTGGTGGTCACCATTACGAAGGGGAAGTCCACGTTAGGCATCCTCTCCACTCCCATTGTGTTGAGTGAAAACAGTCCAAAGATTATCAGGGCCAAGGTGGCTATGATAACCGTCACCGGACGTTTCAGCGCAGTCTCTATGAGGCCTCTCATTCTCTATCTCCCCGTTTCACTATGCCGTCGAATAACAGGGACCTGAAAGTCCCTATTAGCTTTTCCCTGTCCATAGGCTTTTCAAAAAGCGTTACCTGTCTCATCGCCTCTATTATCCCGCCCTGTATCATCGTAGCTGCGGCCCCAGGATCTACGTCTTTAATCTCTCCGGAGCTTATCCCCTCGGTTATAAGTCCGGCGAGTATGTTGTGTATCTTTAGGGGCACTATGTTAGGGTCGGTCAGCTTATCCAGCGTAAAACACCGGTCCATCATGTGTCCTACGATAATGGCCCTTATGAGCTTTGCGTTGAGGTAAAGGTCCTCCAAGGCGAGGACGACGAACCTGTCCAACCTCTCTAAGGCGGTTCCGTTCCCTGACGCTATCCTCTGAAGTGCGTCGATGTACGGTTGAGAGAGCTTTCCCCTAAGGGAGGCCATTAGCTCCGTCTTGTCCTGAAAGTAGTTGTATATGGTCCCCTTGGCTACCCCTGCCCTGGCGGCCACCCTGTCCATGGTGGTCCCGTCCCACCCGTGTTCCGCCAGGACCATCCTGGTTGCCTCGAGAAGGCTTTCCCTCATTATGTCCTCCAGCAGCTCTTTTCTCTTTTTGTTGATCTTTCCCGCCACGCCCTCACCTCTCTTTGTCCCGATGAACGTTGGTCATTGTACTGACTATCGGTCAACAGGTCAACGTAAAAAAACGTAAAAAGAACGGCCTCTCCGTTGTGTTAGAGGGGCCGTTCTCAGTAGTTTTCTCTTCAAGAAGTCCTTTTGCGGGGTGTTTCTCCGATACCGAGGCCTAGCTTCTGGCTACCGCCTCGATTTCTCCTCCGGCTGAGCCGGTGAATGCCTGTGTTATCTCTGGACCCGTCCAGATGCGTCTCCACCGCCCCTGGGATCGTCATGGTCACCTCGATGGCTCTGATGCCCCCCTTATACACAGCGTTCGACAGGGCCATTCCCTGTTTTTCGTCCTTTCCCCTGATAACCGCTACGATTCCCGATTCACCTATGGCCCTCAGGATATCGCCTTTGCCCTCCGGCACGGTCATCTTCCTCCTTCTACTTGGTCTGTTCCGTCTATAAGCTTGGAGATATTCTCCGCCGCTTTCTTGACCGCCTCTCCCAGGGACGGCACGTCCCCTTCGTCCAGCCTGTAGGCCGGGATAGAGACGCTTATGGCCCCTATGGGGCGATGCTTTCCCCTCAGGATGGCCGAGCCTATACACCTTATGCCTTCCTCGTTTTCCTGGTTTTCCCAGCCGTAGCCCCTGAGCCGTATATCGTCCAAAAGGGCCTCCAGTTCCTCCCTTGTGGCTATGGTGGAGGTCGTCTTTTTCTCGAAAGTCGCTTTTTCCAGGTAGCTATCAAGAGATTCTTTATCCATAGCCGCCATTATGGACCGACCGGCGGCGGTGGTGTGGAGGCAGAGCTCCGCCCCTATGCGGGACCTCATGCCCACAGGATGGGGACTCTCGAGCTTGTCGACGTAGTAGGCGGTCTCTCCGTCGTAGGCTGTCAGGTGAACCGTCTCCTTTGTGGCCTCCCACAGCTTTTTTATCACCGGATGGGCGAGGTGGGGCAGCACCGATCTGGCCCTAAAAGAGTCGGACCAGTAGAGCACCGCCGGGCCGATAGAGTATCCTCCGTCGTCCCCCTGGACAACGACCTTTTTGTTCCCAAGGGTCTGGAGTATTCGGTGTACCGTGGCTTTAGGCAGACCTGTTCCCTCGGCTATATCGGTTATTCCGGTCCTGCCGGGGGTCCTGGCCATATGGTCCAGCACCCCAAGGGCCCTCTCTAAAACACGGATTCCTCCGTTTTCGGACATTTGTCTTTACCTCTCGGCATTAAGATTTGCCTGATGGAACAGATAAAGCATATCTCTCAAAGCCAGTTCCGTCAAGAGTTTATCCTTTTCACTGAATGGAAAAAGGCGAAGATCTCAAGGATCTTCGCCTTTTTGGGGGTGTCTCTAAAAACTCACTTTTTATCCCCCTTTATGAGGGTCTTGCCTATGGAGTAGGCCCTGGCTATTTCCTCCCCAAGTCCGTAGTACCTGCCGAATCCCGGCATGAATATTATGGGCTTTACTATCTTGGGGTCCGGGCGGTTCTGCTTGTCCAGGCAGCTTTCGTCCACAAAACAGGCCAGGACCTCACCTATGAACTGGACGTGAGAGCCTATTTCCACGGTCTGGACCAGTTTGCATTCGATGGAGATGGGAAACTCCTCGATGGTCGGAGCGTCCACGGAGGTCCCTCTCGTGGCTGTCAATCCTGTCATAGCGAACTTGTCGAACTCCGAGCCCGATATCATGCCGAAAAGGTCCGCCTCCGCAACGAACCTCTCGGAGGGTATGTTTACCGTGAAGGCCTTTCGCTCCTCTAAGGCGAGAAAGGTGTGTCTCTCCCGCCTTACGGATATCGCAATGGAGGGCGGCGTTGAGGCACAGACTCCACCCCAGGCGGCGGCCATAGCGTTAGGTTTCCCCTCTCCGTCGTAGGTCGCCACTATCAGGTCCGGTGCGGGGTAAAGAGGGGTGGTGGTTTTCCCTATGTCTATTTTCATGATTATGTCTCCTTTCCTACAGCGGTCGTGCCGCATTGTGTTCCTATTGTACAGCTTCTATAATGGAACTGTGCGTCAGTGAAGACTTTGGAGTCCTTTATGGAGCGAGAGATCGGAGAGGAGTAGTTTTAATGTTTAAAAAAAGTGTCCTGTTAGGAATAGTCCTGGCGGTGTTGTCGGTCCTGCCCCGAGGGGCCTTCGCTATGGAGATCTTCATGGTAGGCAGCTACCACCAGGGGGATATGTGCGGCCAGCCTCAGTACGATGCGGTGGTGGAGGCACTCAAACAGAGCGGGATTCCAGACCTGTCTTTTCGGGGATATTATCTCGATTCTCGACGGAGGTCCCCTCAGGAGATAGATGGCGATATCGAGGCCATAATAGGGGATATCAGGGAGTTAAAGCCCGCTATGGTGGTCACCGTAGACGATCTGGCTTTCGCCAGACTGTACGGAGAGGTCCTTAAACATCCCTCTATGTACTTGGTTTTCACCGGTCTTAACCGGTCGGTGGAGGAGTATAACAAGATCGAACCTTTCCTCGATCGCTCGGGAAGGCCGGATAAAAACGTCACCGGGGTTTTCGAGTATCTTTTTATGAAAGAGCAGATGGAGATGCTGGAGGTCCTTCTGGAGAGGCCGCTCGATAAGGTGGCGGTGCTCTACTCGAGGGATCCTGTAGGGATGATCATAAAGCAGCAGATAGAGGACGAGCTGAGCTCCACTCCTTACGGCGAGAAACTGCTGTTCTTCGGTGCCGATAGCTACGACGAGGTGATGGATGCAGCTAAGGTGGTAGGGGCCGACGATACTGTGGACGGCTGGATCCCCGCTACTATGTCCGTCCGAGATCGTTCCGGTGGCTTTATGACCATGGCGGACCTGGTGGGGCCTATGATCTCCGTCATATCCAAGCCCGATCTGGCCCTTAACTCCTCCTTCACCGAGCTGGGATTCTACGGTGGGGTTAGCGTGGATTTCTACCAGATGGGTTTTCAGACCGGTATGATGGCAGCCAGGCTGCTTAAAGGCCATTCGATCAGCGATATTCCCGTAGAGGACGCCAGGGCCTCTATCATAGCGGTAAACAGAGGTCGGCTTTCGGACCTGGGAATAGGCCTTTCCCAGGAGTTTGCTGGCCTGGTAGATCAGTTTTTGGACTGATGGACTATCTCAGGGAACTGGCTTTCCCTGTCGCCTCAGGATACGCTCTGTTCCTGTGGGGCTTGTCGGTCATGATATACCGCCACAGAGGGGCTCTCTATCTCCTCTGTGGCGGATGGCTGGCGTCCTGTGTGGTCCGTTCCATGAGCCTCTCGCCGGAGCTGGAGAGGTTGGGATATGGCCTGTCGATTGCTCTGTGCTCCTGGTTGGCCTTCAGGCTTTTAGGTGATCTACGGATCAGGTTTGGCTTGCTCGGCGGGGCGGCGTTGCTTTTTTTCCCAGGGACGTTCTACTTAGGGGGGGCTATGTTGCTCATCGTGGGATTTTCCCTCATGGGGATCGATATCGATGAGGTGCAACGCCGAAGAACCGCCCGTCTGGTAGGGGTGCTTTTCGAGTCCGAAGGGGCTTACGTCATTATCTCCTATTTTTCCCCTCTTGCCGACGTGATTCCATTGGCGGCCTTGATCGGCTCCGTCGGGTTTTTGATGTACTTTCTTCTCTCCAGCGACTCTATGTCCCCTAAGGCTAGGTCGGTCTTAAACGTCGGACTCCTCCTTTTTACCCTCTTTACCGTGGCAGGAGCTGTTACTGTAAAAAAGATGGAGGACGATTTCAGGGAGGGCCTTCTCCAGGAGAGCTACAGAAGGCTGGAGATGACCAAGGGGAAGCTGGCTTTTTTCGAGATGATGGGGATTTCCATGGCTAAAACGGTGGCCTCCGATCCTCTCTCCCTGTCCGCTCTTTCCTCCTCCGGTTTTGGATCGGATATACAGCTCAGGATCATCAACCGAAGGCTCGGTTCCAGCCTGGTCTTTATAACCGACGTTTCCGGCGACGTGGTGGCTACCTCCGATCCCTCTCTGAGGGGCCATAATTTTTCCTTTAGAGGTTATTTCAAACAGGCCATGTCGGGCCAAAACGGTCTGCTGTACGCCCTAGGGGCGGTGACCGATAAGGTCGGTGCCTACTTCTCCCGCCCTCTGGTGGACCGTCAGGGCCAGGTTTTAGGGGTCGTCGTGGTGAAGATGGATCTGGATCCGGTTTTCGGAGAGGTTTTTCAGTCGGAGAGTATTTTTATGAGGCGAGGAGATCAGATCCTGATGGGGCCGGATGGCTTGAGAGACTGCCCGCTCCGTTATTTATCGGTGTCCATTCCCCTCCCTGGGGTGTCATGGGAGCTGGTCAAGCTGGTGCCTAAGAGGCTAATAATTCGCAACGGCAGGATACTGATCTCCTTTTACCTGCTGTTCGCCGCTGTGGCTTTGCTGGCCCTCTTCAGATACGTCCAGAAGGACCAGCTCATAGGAGAGCTTCAGAGAGAGGTCGCCGATAGACAGGCGGCGGAGGATTCGGAGAGAAGGGCCAGGGCGGAGGCGGAGGAGGCTAACAGGGCTAAAAGCGGCTTTTTAGCCAACATGAGCCACGAGATAAGGACCCCTCTAAACGCCGTGTTAGGCATGGCGGGCCTCTTGCTGGATACCGAGTTGGACCATAGGCAGGGTCATTACGCCAGAATAATCCAGACCAGCGGAGAGTCGTTGCTTGGGCTCATAAACGATATACTCGATTTCTCCAAGATAGAGGCGGACAAGATGGAGCTGGAGTCGCTGGACTTCGATCTCCAGGTTCTCCTCGAGGACGTGGTGGAGATGCTGTTCCATCGGGCGGAGGAGAAGGGAATAGGGCTTTCATACGCCATAGATCACGATGTCCCCCGTTTTCTGAGAGGAGATCCGGTCAGGATTCGCCAGATCCTGGTCAATTTGGTGGGCAACGGAGTGAAGTTTACCTCCCAGGGAGAGGTAAAGGTTAAAGTCTCCCTTTACAGCTCCGTAGGAGATGCTTTTAACGTCCGATTTTCCGTCGTCGATACGGGAATAGGCATCCCCTCCGAGAGGGTTGGTGTTTTATTCGATGCCTTCGAACAGGTGGATTCGACCACCACAAGGCGGTTTGGAGGCACCGGACTGGGGCTGGCCATCTCACGGAGGCTCGTTGAGCTTATGGGAGGTCGAATAGGGGCCAAAAGCGTGGAGGGCTCCGGGTCGGATTTCTGGTTCAACCTGCCTCTGCCTATGGCTTTGGAAGATGTTAGGGAGGACAGGGTCCCTAGGGAGATTTTGCTGGGCAAGAAGGTCCTCCTGGTGGACGATACGTCCGATAACCTTCTCGTTTTGTCCGAGAGGCTGGGAGGATGGGGAATGATCTCCGAGATGTGTTCCTCCCCTACCGATAGCCTGAGGATAGTTCAGGGAAATCCCGATAGGTTTGACCTTGTTATTCTGGACGTCCAGATGCCCGAGATGGACGGCATATCGCTGGCAAGGTCCATAAGGGACGTCTCGTCGGTTCCGATTCTCTTTCTGTCCTCCATAGGGGACCAGCCCTCTGCGGATCTGATAGACTCTATCGAACGCTGTCTGTGGCTTATAAAGCCCGCTAGAACCTCCACCTTATCTAAAGCTGTGGTTTCTTTGATCTCAGGATCCACCGTCAAAGACGAAGGCTCCTCTCCGAGAGATCGCCAGCTGGACAAAGGCAGGCTGCTTTTGGTGGAGGATAATCGGATAAATCAGCAGGTCGCTATGGCACTGCTTTCCAAAATTGGGTACTCCTGTGACACCGCCTCCGACGGCAGGGAAGGGGTGGAGATGTGGTCTTCAGGGAGCTATAGCGCTATCTTGATGGACGTCCAGATGCCTGTTATGGACGGTTTCGAGGCTACCGCAGCGATTCGGGAGATAGAGACCAAGTCGGGAGCCCACAGGATCCCTATTATCGCCATGACCGCCCACGCCCTTTCGGGTTACAAAGAGAAGTGTATCGCCGCAGGGATGGACGACTACGTGACCAAGCCTATCTCCCCTGCTGACCTGGAGTCGGTTTTGGCGATCCATGTAAAAGGAGTCGCCGATGATGGGGCTGAGGCAGAGGAGGTCCCACAGGAGATATCCGGTCCCTCTGAGGGAGAATTACCTTGGAGGGAGCTTCCGGTTTTCGATCAGGCCGACGGTTTGGTAAGCGTCGGCGACGACCTGGATTTCCTGATGGAGATGCTAGCCCTTTTTTACGATACCTACGGCAAAAAACAGGGTGAGATAAGGGATATTGCGGACAGGGAGGACTGGGAGGAAGGTGTCGCGGTGGCCCATATGTTCAAAGGAGCGGCGGGAAACCTGGGGCTTAAAAGGCTGAGTGGCTGTGCTGCTTGGGTGGAGTCGACTTTGAAGGGGCAGGTCTCCGATGGAGCTTCGGATTCCTCTCCTATGAGGGAGCTGCTGTATCAATTGGCGGATGAAGTGGAGGAAACGTCCCGTTTTGCCTCCGAAAGATCAAGAGGAGGCTTGGTGTAACGGTGAATATGTTTTTTACTTTGTTGGATAACTGGAGGGAACGGGTGGCGCCTGTCCTCTGGGCCCTGTTTTGGGCGGGGGTTTTGCTGGGAGGGGCACAGAGGATCGATAGCTATCTTGTCTCCTCCTATTCGGGGCTAAGCGTCGTGGCCAGCTCGGGCATAAGGCAAGGGGTGGTCGACCATTTGCCCGGTCGGCTCGGTTTTTTCGACGGTTGGGCCGCCGGTGAGGTCCGTTCCTCCGACTCCAGCGACCTGGCCTCCGGCAGGGCGGTCGTGAGGTACTTCAACCACGACGGAGGGGCCAGGCTCGTCTTAGGAGCCAAAGAGGCCTCGGGGCTTGTGGTCTGGTCATCCCAGATAACCAGGAGATTTTTGCTATGGCCCGGTATGGTCCTGTCGTTTTTGATTATGTCGGTGTCGTCCTACATGATTCTGTCTCGGGGCGACAGAAAATGGAGGGCTATTGGATATTTTTCCTCCAGAGTTCTCGTCCTGTGTGCTTACGGCGTGGTGGCTATGGCCATCGCAGGGGCCTTCGGCCACCTATGGCTGGTAGGTTCGGCGGCGTCCCGGCTGACCAGCCTCCCTGCTACCGTGCCTCTTTGGGCATCTGTGCTGTCCGCCGGTCCTCTGGTGAAGGCTTCCGCCTGGTTGGTGGTGGTGTTCTGTCTTTCATCCGGCCTGGAGGCGCTGTTTCCCGATCCTTAACCTTTTTTGATCTTTAGAGAGCCTCTAAAAACTCACCCTCGAGTCCCCTCGGAGAGATCGTTCCGCCTACGCCGGAACGATCTCTCCGAGGTTCAGCGTTTTTAGATATGTCCTTTACAGCCTTTTTATAACCATGGAGACTCCCTGTCCTCCTCCGATACAGGCGGTGACGAGGCCGATCTCCCTGTCCTCTCTGATCAGGCCGTGGACCATGGTCGCTATGAGCTTCGCCCCTGTGGCCCCGATGGGATGTCCTAAGGCGATGGCTCCGCCGTATATATTGCACCGATCCATGTCGAAGGGCATAGACCGGTGGACCGCCAGGACCTGGGCGGCGAAGGCCTCGTTCAGCTCTATGAGGTCGACGTTTTCCAGGGTCAGTCCCGCCATGGCGAGGGCTTTAGGGGTTGAGTGGACCGGTCCCAGTCCCATGTGCTTAGGGTCCAGGGCGGCGGAGCTGTAGCCTATTATCTCCGCCAGGGGCTTGTGTCCCATGGAGGTTGCCCAGTCGCCGTCGGCTATGACCATGGCACTGGCACCGTCGCAGAGGGCGGAGCTGCTGCCAGCGGTTATGGTTCCGTCCTTCGCGAAGACCGGGGGGAGTTTCGCCAGCTTCTCGATCGTGGTGTCCGCCCTGGGGATCTCGTCGGTATCGACGACGATTTCCCCTTTTTTGCGGTCTTTTATCTTCACCGCCACTATCTCGTCGGAGAACTTGCCCAGGCCTATGGCCTCCGAGGCCTTTCTGTGGCTGTTGAAGGCGTAGCTGTCCTGCTCCTCTCTGGATATAGAGTGCTCCTGTGCCAGGATCTCCCCTGTAGCTCCCATGAGCATCTCCGCCAGAGGACACATAAATCCGTCTCTGTGGAGGCCGTCGAGGACCGGTTTTTCACCCATCCTGTAACCCCACCTGGCTCCCTCCAGCAGATAGGGCACGTTGCTGGCGCTCTCCATTCCTCCCGCTATCCCCGCTTTTATGTCCCCCAGGCGAATTCTGTCCGATATCAGCATGGCTGTCTTGACGCTGGAGCCGCACCTTTTGTTGATAGTGTAGGCGGGAACCGACTCGGGGATCCCTCCTCGGTACATGGCTATCCTGGCGGGGTTTGCCCCTACCCCTGCCTGCCAGCCGTTGCCCATGACGACTTCCTCTACCTGTTCAGCCGAAAGTCCCGACCTGGATAGAGCTTCCTTTATGGCTATGGCCCCCAGGTCCGGGGCGGTTATCTTGGAGAATACCCCTCCGTACTTGCCTCCTGGGGTCCTACAGGTCGCCAGTATGACCGGTCTGCCCATCAGAGGTCACATCCTTTCATGGTGGCGAGGTCCGGGGATACGGTGAACTGGGCGGTGGTGTTCGCCTTTATATCCTCCACCGTTACCTCCGGCGCTATCTCGAACAGGGTCAGTTCTCCGTCGACGAAACGGAACAGGGCGAACTCTGTCACCACCGTGTCGACTACCGCCATGCCCGTCAGAGGCAGGGTGCAGCTGGGTATTATCTTAGGAGCCCCTTTTTTGGTGACGTGGGTGGTGGCTATTATTACCCGCCTCGCCCCGGTGACCAGGTCCATAGCTCCTCCCATCCCTGGGACCATCTTCCCCGGGACCATCCAGTTTGCCAGGTTGCCCTCTTGGTCCACCTCCAGTGCTCCGAGGACGGTGGCGTCCAGGTGTCCTCCTCTGATGAGGCCGAAGCTGGTGTCGCTGGCCACCAGCGATCCTCCGGGGATTATGGTGAGGCAACGGCCTCCCGCCCCTATGAACCGCCAGTCGGTGGTCTCGGGCTTGGGGCCCGCTCCGACGACGCCGTTTTCCGTCTGAAAGACCACGTCCACTCCCTCGGGGATGTAGTCGGAAACCAGTGTAGGTATGCCTATGCCCAGGTTGACAACCGAGCCGTTCTCAAGGTCCAGGGCTATTCTCTTGGCTATTCTGTGTCTGATCAGCTCTTCATCAAGTACGGGTAGCATAGAAAGAGTCCCCCTTTAGAACCAGTATGTCCACCACTATCCCCGAGGTCACTATCTCGTTGGGATCCAGGTCTCCCTGCTCCACCACCGAGTCGACCTCAGCTATAACCAGGTCCGCCGCCGTCGCCATGGCTGGGTTGAAGTTGCGGTTTGTGCCGTAGTAGGTCAGGTTGCCGTAGCGGTCCGCCCGGTGGCCCTTTATGAGGGCCACGTCCGCCCTGAGAGGTAGCTCCAGGATGTACCTTTTCCCCTCGACCTCTATGATCTGTTTCCCTTCCTCCACCACCGTCCCGACCCCTGTAGGGGTGAGAAATCCTCCCAGGCCGAATCCTCCCGCCCTGATCCTCTCCACGAAGGTCCCCTGAGGGACAAGCTCAAGCTCCAGGGTCCCCTGGTTGTACTGTCTCTGGGTCTCTTTGTTTAGCCCTACGTGGGACGCTGTGACCTTCTTTACCTGTCCGTTGACCACCAGCGATCCGTGTCCGACCCCCTTGGGATGGCGGTCGTCGGCGTACACCGTGTCGTTTGCTATGAGGTGGAGGTCTTTCGTGCCAGCCTTACAGAGGGCCTCTATCAAGGTATAGGGGACTCCTCCGTAGTTGAACCCTCCGACCATCACCGAGGCTCCGTCCTTTACGTAGGAGATGGCCTCGGTAGCCGATACGACGGGCTTTATCACAGTGATAGGCATCGCGTATAACCCCTTTCTGTTAGGAGGCCGGTTCGGCCTTCAGTTTCGCTATTTTCGCCTTCTGGAAAAGGACCACTCCCGCCATCAACGCCACCGCCAGGCCGTTGGCCATCATAGAGGGGACTATTATCAGGAACGGAAGGGCCAGCAGGGCCAGTCTCTCCAGTATGTTGATGTGGGTGAGGAAATATCCCTGTACCCCCGACGCCAGTCCCACTATGGCTAAAAAGGCGGCTCCAAAGCCGAAGGCGATCTGGAATATGTTCCCCTGGAACAGGAGATAGGGGTTGTAGACGAACATATAGGGGACTAAAAATCCCGCCACCGCAACCACTAGAGCCGTGAAGCCCGTCTTCATGGGGTTGGATTTGGATATCCCTGAAGCGGCGTAGGTAGCCAGGGCCACAGGAGGAGTCACGTCGGCCAGAACCCCGAAGTACAGACAGAAAAGGTGGGCCGCCATCATAGGAACCCCCATCTCCGCCAGGGCAGGGGCAGCCAAGGTCGACGTGATGATGTACTGGGCGGTGGTTGGAACTCCCATCCCCAGTATTATCGATCCTATCATGGTGAGAATCAGAGCCAGGGGCAGTATTCCATGTGACAGGCTGAGGACGAAGGACGAGAAGGCCAGACCTACCCCTGTTATGCCTATGACCCCTATGACTATTCCCGAGCAGGCGCAGGCCGCCGCTACGTCGACCGCACCTATGGCTCCGTCGATCATCGCCTGTAGGATTCTGGCAGGGGTCATTCGGTGTTCCGGTTTGCCGACCCAGGAGCAGCCTATCAGGAAGACGATGGACCAGAAGACCGCCTTAACCGGCGAGTATCCTGTCGCCAGGAAGGCTATCAATGTAAGGATAGGTATGAGGAGATGCCAGCCCTCTTTGAGGACTTTTTTCGCAACCGGCAGGTCGTCGCCGCTGAGTCTTTTCATGCCGATTTTGCCCGCCCTGAAGTGGACCATTGCCATTATGGAGACGAAGTAGAGTGTCGCTGGGATCGCCGCCGCTACCACGATCTCCCAGTAGGATATGCCGAGGAACTGGGCCATGATGAATGCCGCCGCTCCCATGACAGGGGGCATAACCTGCCCTCCTGTGGAGGACGCCGCCACGATAGCTCCGGCGAACTCGCTTTTATATCCCGACTGCTTCATAAGAGGTATGGTGAAGGCCCCGGTTGTCACCGTGTTGGCGCAGGAGCTGCCTGAGACCGTCCCCATGAGGGCGCTGGCTACCACCGCCGCCTTTCCTGGGCCGCCTTGGCTCCGTCCGGTAAGGGCCACCGCCAGGTCTATGAAAAACTGGCCCGCTCCAGAGGTGCTTAAAAACGCCCCGAACAGGACGAAGAGGAATATAAAGCTCGCCGAGACACCTAGGGGGACGCCGAAGATACCGTCGGTCCTCAGGTACTGAAAGGGGGCCAGCTCGTCGAGGGGAATTCCTCCGTGGCCCAGTATCCCCGGAAAGTAAGGGCCGAAGAAGGCGTAAAGTATGGCCAGTATTGCCATTATAGGAAGAGGCCAGCCCATGGCCCTCCTGGTTCCCTCTATGACCAGCACCACCATGATTATGCCTAGGTAGACATCCGAGGCGATCGGTGTGCCCTCTCTCATCGCTATGGTGGGCCAGTTTATGATTATATTAAGACAGCCTATTGCCAGAAGCCCCGCTAGGACCCAGTCTATTATCTCTATCCTGCCTTTAGGACGATTTTTGGACGACGGGTATATGAGGAACAGGAGGACTCCCATGAGTAGCCAGTGGAGGCTCCTTTGATACATGGCGGAGAGCAGGCCGAAGGCGGCGGTGTAGAGGTGAAACGATGAGGCCGCCAGAGCCAGCCCCGCCACTACCTTGTACTGCCATCCCGACAGCTCCCTTTTTTTCGACTCCGACTCCTCTATAGGTATAGGTGGCCTGATGTTTTCCGCAGACGTCATGTGTGAACCCTCCCTTTTTGGTGTACAGGCTCCCCCCTTAAGGGGGGAGCCTGGGTTTTTTCTTCTACTCTACCTCTATGCCCTGCTCCTTGAAGTATTTGACAGCTCCAGGGGTGAAGGGGATTATCCCCACGGAGGAGGATTCAGGGGCGAAGTGGACCGCCTGCTGGGTCACCTTCATGAAGGCCTCTCGGTTGTCTATGAGGGTTTTGGTGAGGTTGTATCCCAGTGTCTCGTCCATGCCTTTTTTGACCACAAGGTAGTTTCCGTCCGCCACGGTGAGGACATCTTTTGTCTGGCCGGAGTAAACTTCCTTCTTTATGGTGTAGGGGAAAAGGAAGGAGTTTTTCTCGACTACCTTCTTCACTAGGTCCTCCGGCAGGGGGATCAGGACTACGTCTCTGACCGCCGATACCTCCATTACCGCCGAGCCGGGGGCGGCGAAGTTCCAGAAAACCGCGTCCACGTTGCCGTCTTTAAGGGCCATGGCGGCCTCGGGCTGGGTGAGCTGTTGGGCGGAGAAGTCCTTATCAGGGTCCATGCCTGCCGCTTCCAGTATCATCCTGGCTAAAACCTGGTTTCCGCTGCCCGGAGCGCCGAGGGATACTTTTTTGCCCTTAAGCTCCTCAAAGGAGGTTATTCCCGTTCTGGTGGTGGTCACTAGGTGCTGTGGTGCGGGATACATGTTGAAAAGTATCTCCAGAGGAAGAGCGCCGTCGGCCTCGAAGGCGTCGGTGCCCTTGTAGGCCTGATAGAGGGTTGATCCCATAGTCATCCCTATGTGGGCCCTGCCTGATGCTACAAGTCGACAGTTTTCCCTGGACGCGGCGGTAGACCTAGAGGTCGCCTTGACGTCTATATCCGCCTTGGTCAGTACCTCCGCCATAGAGCCTCCTAGGGGATAGTAGGTTCCTCCGACCCCTCCAGATCCGATGGTTATGAAAGTTCTGGCGCTGGCGGTCCCTCCTAGAGCCATGGCGCAGCATAGTGCTAGAGCTAATACCTTTTTCTTCATGTGCTTACTCTCCTCCTTTCGGGTTTGCGGTGCTTTGTCGCTTAAAGGCCTCCTTATCTATGGCTTTAACCTCACACAGGCCTCTTCCAGGCCCGCTCTCAGCTTTTTGAGTATGTCGTCTATCTGTGCCTCTGTGACTATGAGGGGAGGGGCGATGAGGAACTGATCCCCTGCCACTCCGTTTATCATCCCCGTGCCGGGGTAGATCACCAGCCCCTGGTCCATACAGCAGGAGGTCACCAGCGCCGCCGCTTTGATGGATGGGGGGAAGGGTTCTTTGGTGTCTTTGTTCGCCACTATCTCTATCCCTCTCATGAGGCCCAATCCCCTTACGTCGCCGACTATGGGGAGGTCCATCATGTCCTTAAGTCCCGCCATGAGCTGTTCCCCTCTTTTCATGGCGTTTTCAAATAGTCCGTCTCGTTTCATTATCCTGATGGTGGCGGTGATCGCCGCTGCGGAGGCTGGGTTGGCGTTGTAGGTGTGGCCGTGCTGAAACGCTCCGCTGCCTCCTTTGAGGACGTCTACTAGTTTTTGGCTGACCAGAATTCCTCCCGCCGGGGAGTAGCCGCTGGCCATGGCCTTGGCGGAGCAGATTATCTCTGGAACCACGTCCCAGTGATCCACGCAGAAGGCTTTGCCCGTCCTGCCTATTCCAGTCATGACCTCGTCGGCTATTAGCAACACGTCGTATTTCGTGCAGATCTCCCTGATCCTCTGCCAGTATCCCTCCGGCGGGTTGAGGGCACCTACGGTAGAGCCGACCACCGGTTCCGCCACGAAGGCTATGACCCTCTCCGGGCCGATTCGCTGGATCTCGTCCTCCAGGGCTGTGGCACACTTAAGCTCGCAGGAAGGGCAGGTCATGTCGTAGGGACAGCGATAGCAGTAGTGGGGAGGTATCTTTGGGCTCTCCTGGAAGAGGGGTGTGAATTCCCTCCGGCGGGCCATGCTTCCCGCCAGCCCCATGGTACCTATGGTGGATCCGTGATAGGAGTTCCACCGGGCTATGAAGGTGGTCTTTCCCGAGCCCTTGCCGTCTCTCTCGACGAAATACTGCCTCGCTAGCTTTAAGGCCGACTCGATGGCCTCGCTTCCCCCGCTTACGAACCAGACGTTTTTGAGGTCCCCTGGGGCTATGGATGCGACCTCCTCGGCGGCCTCTAAGGTGGCGTCGTTTTTCCACCGTGAGGGGTGGGCGAACTCCAACGTAAGCAGCTGGTCGTAGACCGCCTTCGCCACCTCCTCGTTGCCGTGACCTAAGCTGGATATGAGAGCACCGCAACAACCGTCGATATACTCTCTGTCTTCGTCGTCGTAGAGGTATATGCCCTTCCCCCGAACGGCCTTCCTCAGCTCCGCCTTGTAGTTTCTTGGTATGAGTTTGCCGAAATCCATTCCCCTTCGCACCTCCTGAGTTTTTTCTCTCTATTTGCTCGAATAGACCGACCCCTCGGTCCAGAGTTCCTCCAGCTCTACAAGCCTACCCTTAGCCTTATCTCCCAGCTCCTCCGCCACCGCCATAATGATGCAGTTCATCAGGCTCATAGGGGCGGTGAAGGAATCTATAAAGGATATATGTCTGCATGGGACGACTAAGGTGTGTTCCGGGCTCGACTGAGCCATAGGGCTGTCGCTGCTGTCGCTTATAACCCCTATCCTGTGGCCTCTCTCTTTAGCCATTGAAACCACGTCCACCGTCCACCTTGAGTACCTGGGAAAGCTGATACCTACCACCAGGCTTTCGGAGGGAGCGGTGATGAGATTTTCCCTGAACAGGTCCGCCGTCAGGTGGTTCACCGAAGGGAGGAACCAGGACAGGTAGAAGCCGAGGTATTGGGCGAGAACCGAGGAGCTTCTCTGGGCGGCGAAATAGACCGATGGCGCCTGAACCAGTGCCTTAGCGAAGTGTTCCACCTTCGCTGGGTCCAGCCCTTTCTGGGCCTCTCCCAGGTCCAGCATGTCCAGTGCCATGGTCCTCTGACAGGTCGATTCCTTGTGGTGATCGTCGTCGTAAAGGGCCATCCTCTCTATGGTTGTCATCTGGTCCAATAGCAGTTCCTTCATGGCTTCCTTTAGGTCTGGGTAACCTGAGTAGCCAAGGTGAGAGGCGAAACGTATCACCGACGATTCGCTGACGTCGATCCTCTCGGCCATCTGACTGGCGGTCATGAAGGGGGCCTCCCGAGGGTGATCCAGTATGAATCGGGCTATTCTGGCCTGAGACGGCGAAAATCCCTTTATCTCCGAGGCTATCTTTTCCTTGAGCAAGTTGCTGATTCCCCTTCCTTGAATCAAAAAAATCATGTAGGTGTGTATCTTGCAGGATTTCCGTCTTTAGTCATATTAGACTGAAAAAGCGGATGTGTCAAATACCTGTTCTGTTTCCTCCAGGTCCTTAAGGTGGTAACCTATAGCCTTTAGGGAACCTCTAAAAACTCACTTTCGAGTCCCCTCGGAGAGATCGTTCCGCCTACGCCCTGTTTCGCCCAATCGTATACTCGACCTGCCTGTT